>JANLHD010000166.1 GCA_024653865.1 archaeon
CTTGTCGTCCGTGAGCTTGATGTAGGCGAAGGTTTTCGAGTCCTTGAGGTTGATATTGTACTTTGGCGAGTGTTTTTTTATGAGGTTATTCTCGAGCAAAAGCGCCTCGATTTCGTTGTCAACAACCACCCAATCGATGATTGCAATCTTTGAAACCAGCAACTCGGTTTTCGGGTATTGGCTGTTTTTAGAAAAATAGCTCACAACACGCTTTCTAAGGCTCTTTGCCTTCCCTATGTAAATGATTTCATTTTCGAGGTTTTTGTAAATATACACCCCTGGATTTGTTGGAATTTGCGAGTGGTCAAACTTTTTTCCTTCCCCGACTTCAATCATTTCATTACCTTTTTCAAAAACTGCCCGGTATAGGAGCGCGGGATTTCAATCAATTGCTCAGGAGTGCCCTTCGCAATGAGCCTGCCGCCGCCATCCCCGCCCTCGGGGCCCAAATCAATCACGTGGTCCGAGCACTTTATGACGTCCAAATTATGCTCTATGACATAAATGGTGTTTCCCTTCTCAACAAGCCTGTTCAAAACCCCTATTAGCTTTCTCGTGTCCTCGAAGTGAAGGCCGGTTGTTGGTTCGTCCAGCACATAAATCGTGTTGCCCCTCTTTTGCTTTGCCAACTCGCGCGTAATCTTAATCCTCTGGGATTCTCCACCGGAAAGCGTGGTTGAACTCTGCCCGAGCTTTATGTACCCAAGCCCCACATCCACAAGGGTCTCAAGCTTTTTTCTGATTCGCGGGTGGTTAGCAAAAAAATCGAGCGCCTCATCGGAACTCATGTCAAGAACTTCGGCAATGTTCTTCCCCTTGTAGAGGATTTCGAGGGTCTGGCGATTGTAGCGCTTGCCGTGGCACTCGGTGCACTCCACGTATACGTCCGGCAAAAAATTCATTTCAATTTTAATCACGCCATCCCCCATGCATGCTTCGCACCTGCCGCCCTTCACATTGAACGAAAAGCGCCCCTCCTTGTAACCGCGCGCCTTTGCTTCCCTGGTGGATGCGTAAGTTTGCCTCACATCATCGAAAATCTTGGTGTACGTTGCCGGGTTTGAGCGCGGGGTCCTTCCGATTGGGTCCTGGTCAATCACAATCACATTCCTCACGTTCGGCGGCACTTGTATTTGCGAAATCTTCCCAATTCTTTGCGTTGCCTGCCCAAAGTGCTTGCGAAGGTACGGCACGAGGGTTTGGTTAATTAGGGTTGACTTTCCCGAACCCGACACGCCGGTAATTGCGCACAAAACCTCTGTGGGAAGGTTCACGGAAATGCCCTTCAAATTGTTCTGCCTCGCCTCAAAAACCATTATGTGGCTCGCGGGCTTTCTTCGCTCCTTGGGAATATCGATTTTCCTTTTCCCCGAGAGGTATTCGCCTGTAATGCTCTTGGGGTTTTTTTCAATTTGCTTTGGCGTCCCCTGCGCGGTGATGTGCCCGCCGTGAATCCCCGCACCGGGACCCATGTCTATAACATAATCGGCTCGCCTTATCGTGTCCTCATCATGCTCGACAACAATTAGCGTATTGCCCACATCGCGCAGCCTGTGCAAAGTGGAAATTAGTTTTTCGTTGTCCCGCTGGTGCAGGCCAATGGAAGGCTCGTCTAGAATGTAGAGCACGCCCATTAGGTTCGAGCCAATTTGGGTGGCGAGCCGAATTCTCTGCGCCTCGCCTCCGGAGAGCGTTCTTGCGCTCCGTGAAAGCGTCAAATAGCCAAGGCCGACGTTTTTCAAAAACCCGAGGCGCTCGCGGATTTCTTTTAGCACCTGCTTTGCAATGAATGCCTCTTTTTTCCCCAACTTTTTTTCCAGCCCCTCAAAAAAATCAACGCCGAGAAGAATGCTCAAATCCGTGACGTCAATAATCGACTTTTCATCTATTTTCACCGCGAGCACGGAATCTTTCAGGCGCCTGCCGTTGCACGCCTCGCACGGTTCCGAGAGCATGAACTTTTCTATCTCGGATTTTCTCCACTCGGATTCGGTTTGCTTGTATAGCCTCATTGTTTGGGGAATTATGCCCTCAAAGCCATCCTCCATGTTCATGCGCGCGCCCGTGCTCCATCGCGAGCGAATGGGTTCCTTCGAGCCCTGCAAAAGAACATCCAATTGCTTTTCCGAAAAAGCCTCAAGGGGCGTGAATAGGTCGAACCCGAATTTTTTCCCCGCGGCGGCAATTTGCTGGCTGCGCCACTGCAAATCGGATTTTGAGTAAAGCGCAATCGCGCCCTTCATAATGGATTTTTTCTTGTCCGGAATCAACAGTTCCGGCGAGAGCGCCATTATTTCCCCAAGGCCATGGCACTTCTCGCACGCGCCGAACGGCGAATTGAACGAAAACATCCTCGGTTCAAGCGGCTCGAACACTATTTCCGGGTGATTCGGGCACGCGCCGAACGTCGAATAAATAGTTTCCCCCTTTCCCCTCTCAAGCTCCTTTAGTTTCTTCGAAGCCTTTTTCTCCTTCTCCGGCTTTTTTTCCGCTGTTTTTTGGTCGAGGACAATCATTACGCCCTTTCCAACGTGAAGCGCCTGCTCAACCGCCTCCGAAACCCTCTGCCTCTCATCCGCATGGATTGTCACCTCGTCAATTACCGCCTCAATCCAATGCTTCTCATACCTCGCGAGCTTTGCCTCGTCCTTAACAGTTTCCGCCGGATAGATTTTTTCGTCCACCCTAATTCTTGTATAACCGTCCTTTTTTAGGTCGTCAAATTCCTTTTCGTATGTGCCCTTGGAGCCGCGGATGATTGGCGCCAAAATCACGAGGGTTTTGCCGTTTTCCGCCATCACAAGATTTGTGATGTTCTCCGCGGTCTGCGGCCTAATCTGCTCGGAGCACTTGGGGCAATGCAATACCCCGACACGTGCAAAAAGCAGCCTCAAATAATCATAAATCTCCGTAACCGTCCCCACGGTTGAGCGCGGGTTTTTCGAGGTTGTTTTTTGCTCAATCGAAATTGCTGGCGAGAGGCCTTCAATCGAATCAACATCCGGCTTGTCCATTACCCCCAGAAACTGCCGCGCATACGAAGAAAGGCTCTCGACATACCTTCTCTGCCCCTCCGCATAAATCGTGTCAAAAGCGAGCGTTGATTTTCCCGAACCCGAGAGCCCCGTGATTACGGTTAGCTTGTCGCGTGGTATTTCCACGTCTATGTTCTTCAAATTGTGCTCGCGCGCACCCTTCACAAAAATGTTGTCCCTCATTCAAAAAACCTTTAACTAGATTTTGAAAGCGCAAAAAAAGCCTTCAGGAAATAAAAGTGCTGGCAAACGTTTTTAACCCAAACCAGGGGAAATTCAACCCCCCTGGAATAACCTGTTTTGTGGCTATCTTGAACATTTATATTTTCGAATTTGCATTATCTCAATATGCCACATAGAGCTGCAATGAGCCTTTGGGAAAGCAAAATACGCGAGGCATCGATA
>JANLHD010000025.1 GCA_024653865.1 archaeon
GCCTTCTGTTCGGGTTTCCATTGGCGAAGAGTTCGGAATGGAACCGGGAACCATTGTCACCGAAACGCTGGTTGGGGCGCTAAGGCAGGCGGGCTTTGAGAGGGTGTTTGACACTTCGCTTGCCGCGGATGTGGTTACAATAGAGGAAGGGACCGAGCTGTTGAACAGGCTCGAGGAAAAACAGGATTTGCCCCTCTTCACTTCGTGCTGCCCGGCGTCCGTGCTATTTGTGGAAAACACCTTTCCGCATTACCTGAACAATTTTTGCACGGTGAAAAGCCCCCAGCAGAGCATGGGCTCTCTCATCAAGACCTATTACGCGAGGAAAACAAAAAAGGACCGGCGGAAGGTTTTTGTCGTCTCGATTATGCCTTGCATCGTGAAAAAAATGGAGGCAAAGAGGCCTGAAATGGATTTTGACGGGGTGCCCAACGTGGATGTTGTTCTCACAACGCGTGAAACCGCCGCGCTTTTGAAGCAATGCAAAATTGATTTGGGCTCTGCAAAGGAGGAAAAATTTGATTCTCTTTTGGGGAGCGCTTCGGGCGCGGGGCAATTGTTCGGTCAAACCGGGGGAGTGAGCGAGGCTCTGCTTAGGTTTGTTTCGTGGAAGATTGAGGGCAAAAAAAAGAGAATAGAATTTGGCGAGGTGAGGGGTTCCGCTGGATTGCGCAGCTGCGAAGTTCGGGTCGGGAAATACAATTTGAGGCTCGCAATAGTTGATGGCTTGAACAATTTGAGGGATTTGCTCGGGAACGAAAAAAAGTTCCGCTCCTATGATGTCGTGGAAATAATGACCTGCCCCGGCGGATGCATCGGCGGCGGGGGTCAGCCGCAGAGCTCTCCGGAAAAAATTGCGGCAAGAAAGAAGGCGCTGCAAAAAATTGACGCAAGCGAAGAAGTGAGGGTTGCGTCCGAAAACCCCCAGGTAAAGGAATTGTACACCAATTACCTCATAGAGCCAGGTTCGAAGTCGGCGCGCTCGATTCTGCACGTGAGCAGGATTTGCCTGAAATGCGATTAAGCGGGATTTGCGTTGCTCAAGGAATTTTTTTTCAAAAACAACAAGCGCGTGCTGTTCACCCTCTGGCTAGCGGTTTCCTTTCTCTTGTGGCTCTCGAGCACTCCATTTGTCGCAATCGGCGTTTTTGTTTCGGGGCTCACAACGCTTGTTGTTTATTTGCTGCAAAAGCCCTTGCGCGTATATTTTGATAAAATAAAAATCGGCACCGGCGCAAAGTTCATACTTTTGGGTTCTCTTGGCGCGCTTTGGGTGGAAACAGAGTTCTGGATAATCCATGCGCTCACGGGGGCACAAATAGTTGCAAACACGAACCTTTTGGCGGATTATGCGGTAACAATGCCGTGGTACGTTGCAATGGTTGCCTTGTTTTGGCTCGTTGTTTCGAGGCGCTCATATGGCGCGTTCGGAGTTTTTGTCCTAGGCGGAGTGTATTCTTTCTTTGCCGAAGCCGTGCGCGCCCTCGCGTTTGGCGAAATTTCTTTGGAATTGTTTTTTGTCATTCTGCTCTTCGCGGCGCCCCATGCGCTCTCTTATTCCGCAATGCTGCTCGCACCCTACTTGCTGTTAAGGGATGAACTCCCAAAAGTGGAAAAGGGCGGGATTTTGTTCGCGCTCATCCCTGTTCTTGGGCTTCTTGTTTATGTACCGGTTTTTTTGCTCGCCTCTCTTGGCTAGAGGCGAAAGCGCAAAACGCGAATTGATTTTTTTGGCATATCAAGACCCCCTAAAAACCAATAAATAGCACTTGTGGCTTTATTTTGTGACATGGAAGAGAGACACATAGAGGGCATAATAGCGCGCTACATCAAGGACGGGGACGTGGTCAGCGTTGGCTCGTCGGCTTTGGGGGAAAAGTTCATCAAAAAGCTCGCCCTCTCGCTCGAGGAGGAAAGCGTGCCCATCAATTCAATAGAGTTCGTCCCCACTTCAATGAGGACCGCCGCGATTGCGTCGTCCCTTGGCCTGCCGATTGCGGACATCAATGAGCGCGAAGTGGATGTTGCCGTGGAATTCGCGGACATGGTGGATGGGGACTATAATTTCATAAAGCGCGACAGCGCGTCGTTTGTGCGCGACAAAATGATTGCGCAAAGCGCCGCGATACTGATTATTGTTTGCGATGAAAAGAACCTTGTCGGAAAACTCAGGGGCAGGATTCCTTTTGAGATTGCGACTTTCGGGTGGAAGCGCACAATGAACCAGCTCGACGGGCTTGGGAAGGCGAAGAGGAGAATGAACGGCAGCCTCCCGTTCAAGACCGAAACCGGGCATTACGTGATTGATGCGGATGTTGACAAAATTTTTAGCTATGAGGACCTCGAATTCGAGACAAAGAACATTCCCGGGGTGCTTGAAACAGGGCTTTTTGTGGGTTTTGCGGACAAAATTCTTTTGCACGGGAAACAGCTTAGGATGATGAGCAGGACATAGGCTAATTGTTTTAAAGGCTTTCACGGGCAAATTCTTAGTTAAACAGCTTCTCAATTAGCGAAGAGTGCGCTCCCTTCCGACCTGGTAGGTCCACGTGAGGGGAGGACGCTCGGAAGCCGGTGTAGTTTAGCGGTAGAACCCCAGACTCATAATCTGGTGATCGGCGGTTCAAATCCGCCCACCGGCACCAACTTTTTTAAAAAAATTAGGCGGGAATGTTTCATTGCTTCGCCTTGTTGTTGTTAAGCAGTTCGGAGGACCTTAGCACAAGCATTATCAACAAAGTATAAAAGTAAAATAGGAAAAAACCCCAGAGCGAATATATTTCCGGGCCAAATGGCTTTGGGGTAATCAGGTCCAAAAAAATGAAAAATAGCTGAAGCACGATTGTTAGGTACAAAGTTTCAACCAAAATTTTAAACAACATTCAAACCCACCCCAGTGCCGCGACGAAAAGCGTGAGGAAAAAGGCGAGAACATAACCAAGCGGAATGAGATGGTTTAGGTTTTTGGAGCTCTCAAGGAAGGTCAGCACTGAGAGCCTTGCTAGGTAGAGAAACATTAGGCCGGTCGCCGTGTACACGGTGAACCCTATCATGCTGAATATGTCCATTGTGAAAAGAATCAGCGACATATAAATCATTCCGAACAAAAAGAAGCTTTTTTTGTCCGAGAAAAAATATCCCGCGGCAATGAAGCCAAAGACCCAGAAAATGTTGTTCATGGCCGCCTCTATGATGAACCCGAAATCGAATTCGAATAAAGCCACGATGAATTCAACGAATGCCATTTAGGGAAGCGCCCCCTTTTTTATTTTCGGCTTTTCCGTCTCAACCGGGCTGAAAAGCCAGACTGCGTCAATCATGAATACCACAAAAATTATGAGTATTCCAAGCGGCGAGAAAACTGTGCCGGCTAGTTTTCCCGGAAAGAAAAAATCACCAATGAATATTAGAATGAACATCAAAAGCCCGAAGTAGAGGCCTTTCACAAACAATTTGAACGCAAGCATTTTTTTTCACCTAATGAAGAATGTGTAAATGAGCAGCAATGCGAGGAACTGCACCTCGCTCACAATAAGAAGTTTGTTCCGAAGGCGCGGGCTATTTTCCGCCCACGCAAGCACGGCGAGCTTGCTCATGTAATAAATCAGCAAGAAGCCTGCGGCCTTCCAGGTAAGGCCGGTAAGGGAATCAAAATCTATGAATGCCCAAATCAGCACCACGAGAGTTAAAAAAAAGTAAATTGTGCGCTTCCCATCCAAAAAATAATGAATGAGCGCATAGAACACAAAAACCCAGAGCAAATTATTCATGACGATGTCTATGAAAAAG
>JANLHD010000171.1 GCA_024653865.1 archaeon
CCGAATTCGACCCCAGACGCATGTAAATCACTTCACCCACTTCCGGAATTCCCGCGGATGCAGCAGGGATAAAATTCTGGGTAACATAATCGGTTGCAAAATAATTTGGCGGTGGTTCCATTGGCGTCCCATCCGGGTTCACAATGCTTATGGTGCTCGCATCCCCTTCGATAAGGGACACCTTGAATTTCATCGGAACCGAAGCAAGGTTTCTTATCCCCAGCGCGAAAATATCCCCAGCGGTGTATGGGTCAATCAGCGGAAAATAAACCTCACCGTCGGGCTGGAGCACGCGCGGAACCTGGAAGGTTGTTGTGGACACGTCCAAAAGATTTTGGGGGTTTGAACTATCACCCAAATATGTTTCAATCGTAATAAAGTGCACGCTTCCTCCTAAGAGGTTTTCAATATCCTCAACGGTAAGCGTATGGGTGTTGTTTGTTCCCGCACATGCCCCCATAATCTGAGTGCATTGCCCAAGGGAAAACGATGGGCCAATTGCAACCGAATCGCTCTGAAGTTGAACTGAAGGACCTTGCCTATTTGGGTCGTCGATGTACGCCTTAAACTTGAGGGTTTCCCCTGCAAGCGCTTGGGCATTTGGGTCATCATAGTTGAGCGAGATGTCCACGGTTATCTGCGAGAGCCCGAACAAAAAGTCGGTGTTGAGCCTGTTTGCGCAAACCCCGATAATGTTCCCAGAGTTGTCCGTAGATAAATAAACTCTGGTCACAGTCAGCATTTGCGAATGCTCAAAAGGGCCTTTCACCGTGTTGCAAATGAGCTGCCCCCTGCCATACAAATAATCGACTCCAATCGGGCAGGTTATAGTGCTCGCCGCAGAATCATATATTCCTGGTAATGTGGTTCCGCCGCCGTATTTGCAGAAAGAACCTACGTGAGGGGAGCTGGAAATCCGAAATACACTTGAATCATAATCTGGGTCGCTTGGGTCCGATATCACGCCATCAAAAAAAGTCCCCGTATTGGTGACACTGAAAACAAGGTCTTCGCTCCCGTCCGAAACCCCTAGCATTGGATTTGTGGGCGCCTGGGTAATCGTCACATGAGGGTCGAATGCAAGGCCCGCGGCATTTGTTATGTTCACGTTCTGAATTCCAGGTGCAGGGGCGAATAGTTCACTGCCCTGTTGGTTGCGGACCGCAAGGCCGAAATTGTAACTGGCATAGTTCGCTATATCCGCGGGGATAACAGTCTTAACAAAAAAATATTTGTGATCGCCCGGATTGATTGTCGCCGAAATTTTTTGCGCGCCCCCTTCGCCAAGTTGCCACGGGAAACCCGCTTCGACGTAATCAAATCCCGAATAATTATAATCGTAATTCCTGACAAAAACACCATAGCCAAACCATTCATTTCCAGGACCCGGATTATAGCTCCATGGGACGGTTCCGGAGTCAAATGTAAGCGTTTTGGAAAGGCTGTGGTCGGCAACAATTCGCTGGAAAGGTATTGCTGAATTGTTCTTGAGGCAGAACATTACACCTATCTCGTCCCCTGGCTGAAGATTTTTCAACCCGGATGTGCCCAATTGGTCCCAGTTTGCGCCAGGAAGATAATTGCTTTTTTCCTGGGTAATTGTTGCGGGTCCGCCGACGTTGGGCCTTTTCTTCCAAATATTAACTCCATAATACTCGCCGGAACCGTCATCGCTGCAAAGCTCGAGGCAGCCGCCGTCTTCATCGCATTGGGTGTAGGTCACCGCTGAAAAGGAAAAAGAGGAAAAAAATAATGCAAAAAAAAGCAGAAGAACAAACCCGAATTTGGACATCAAAAACCCAATATTATAAGCCGCTGTTTTTTATAAACCCAGCGCACGGGAAGAAAAAACGCAATAAAAACAAAGTTTTTGGGAAAAGGATCAAAAGTTAGGTTCCCTCTTCCCAAGTGTTCAGGTACTTTTCCTGCTCAGCGGTAAGCGAACCGATTTTCACGCCCATTGCAGTAAGCTGGAGCCTTGCAATGTCATCATCAATGCTTGCGGGAAGGGTGTGGAGCCTTGCGTCCAAATCGTTTTTGATCCCGTACTCGAGCGCGAGCGCCTGGCCGCAGAACGAAAGCGACATCACTGTGCTCGGATGGCCCTCCGCCGCGCCGAGGTTCACGAGCCTGCCTTCCGCGCACAAAAAAACCTTTTTTCCGCTTTTGAGCGTATACTCGTCAAGCTGCCAGCGGATGCGCCTCTTTGATTTCGATTGTTCCTCAAGGGATTTCACGTCTATTTCAACGTCAAAGTGCCCGGAGTTCGCAAGAATTGCACCGTCCTTCATTTTTGCAAAAGAGTTTCCCGAAATCGCGTGCTTGTTACCCGTAACCGTAATGAAAACATCCGCGAGCGGGAGGGCTTCATCAATTGGCATTACCCTAAAGCCATCCATGGTCGCCTGCAAAGCGCGCACCGGGTCAACCTCCACCACAATTACGCTTGAGCCAAAGCCCTGCGAGCGAATTGCGACCCCTTTTCCGCACGAGCCATAGCCCACAACACAAACGATTTTTCCCGCAAACAAAATGTTCGTCGCGCGCAAAATCCCATCAAGCGTGGATTGCCCCGTGCCATAATAATTGTCGAACAAGTGCTTTGTCTTGTTGTCGTTCACCGCAATCACCGGGTACTTGAGCGCGCCGTCCTTTGCCATTGCGCGAAGCCGAATTACCCCCGTGGTTGTTTCCTCCGTGCCGACCTTGATGTCCTTAATTAGTTCGGGCCTCTCCTTGTGGATAAGGCTCACCAAATCCAGGCCGTCATCAATCGTCGCGGTCGGCTTGAAATCCGCGACCCTGTTCAAATAATCATAATACTCCTCGTTTGTTTCGCCCTTTTTGGCGTACACCCTAACGCCCTCTTCGGCAAGCGCCGCGGCGACGTCATCTTGCGTGCTCAAAGGATTGCACCCCGTGATTGCAACCTCTGCCCCGCCCGCAACCAATGTGCGGACAAGAATCGCGGTTTCTTTGGTCACGTGAAGCGCCATTCCCACCCGCTGGCCCTTGAAGGGCTTTTCCTTTTCAAACCTCTTTCTAACCTCAAGCAGCGCGCCCATTTGCTGCTCCGCCCACTCGAGCTGCATTTTTCCCTCTTTTGCGAGTTTCATGTCTTTTACTTTGTAATCCATTTTACCACTAACAAAAGGGATTGAAAAGGGTTTATAAGCGTTTGAGTACAAACCCCGGAATAATGGTAAACAATGCCAAAATATTTTAATACTAAAAGGAGCTTTTTCTTGTTATGGCACATAAAGGCCCGATTGAAAGAATGAAAAGAAGTATACAGAGAAGGTGGGGGAGCCGGAGTGTAGGAATACCACAAAACATTCCACCAAAAGCATTTTCCAGCCTTAAGCAACGCGGCAATAAAATCTCCACCGGCAAAGTCCTGGACGGCAACATGCTTCAGTTGCATAGGACCAACGAGTTACTAATGGGCGGGCAAAAACACCTGTTGAAAGATGATGTGGTTGTGGCATACGATGTGAAAGGCCGTTTTGTCGGGGTTTACAACTTAAAAAGCGGCAATATTTTTGTTAACCTGCAAAAATTGATTGAAGAAGAATCCTAAAAATAAAAAATAGTTCTAGAACTTAACAAACCCCTCAAATTCTTTGTAGCGCGCTTGCACATCCTTAATGGAAATTTGCCTGAGCTTTTCAACCGAGAACCCTTCCGCATTGAACGAGGCGACACAAGAAGCATACACAATCGCCCTGCGCAAATTCTCTTCCGAAAAATCGTTTGTTTTTGCGAGGTATCCGATTAAAGAGCCTCCGAAGGAATCCCCCGAACCCGTGGGGTCCTTCACGTTCTCAAGAGGGTAGCCGGGGCAGGAGAAGTGCTTAGAATCCGTGAACATCACGCACCCATGCTCGCCTTTTTTTATTATCGCAATCTTCGAATCGAGCTTTAGTATTTCGCGAGCCGCCACGACAATGCTGGATGTTTTGAAAAGAAGGCGCGCCTCGGAATCATTCATGAGCGCGATATCAACCTGCTTCACGACCTCGAGAACTTCCTCGTGCTGCAAATTTATCCAAAGATTCATCGTGTCCGCAACCACCAAGCCGGGACGTTTCTTCATTTGAGCGAGTACCGAGAGCTGGAGCTTTGGGGAAATGTTCCCCAAAAACAAATAATCGGCATCGCAATATTCTTTCGGAAGCCTCGGGGAAAAAGTTTCGAAAACATTTAGCTGCGTGTCGAGGGTCTTGGGGTTGTTCAAATCAAGGCCATACTTCCCCTTCCAATGAAATGTCTTCCCGCCATTGCGCATTTCAAGGCCTGCGAGGTCGACCTTTTTTTCCTTCAGCAATTCTATGTGCTCTTTTGGAAAGTCACCTCCCACAACGCCAACTATCCCGGCGGAAGAAAAGAGCGAGCACGCAATTGACGCGTATACTGCCGAGCCGCCGAGCGCATTTTTCACCTCGCCAAAAGGGGTTTGCACATCATCGAGCGCAACCGAGCCAACCACAACAACCTTTGCCATTACTTTTCCCTCTGCGCAAGTATTGATTCGACCTCGCTAAAAATGTTCTGCAGCGGCAAATTTCCATCCACTTTTACAAGAAGGCCTTTCGAGGCATAATAATCGGAAAGCGGCTTTGTGATTTCATTGTAAAGCCCGAGGCGCTTCTTCACAACCTCCGGGGCATCGTCCTTGCGCAAAACGGTTTTTGCGCCGCAGTCATCGCACACGCCAATTTTTTTTGACGGCACATCAAGGCCATAAATGCGCCTGCATTTAACACACTGGCGCCTGGCGGAAAGCCTCTTTACTATGACATTTTCATCCGAATCGATTTCAAGCACGACCTCGAGCCCAATGCCCAATTGTTCCAGGAGCAAATCGAGCATTTTACCCTGGTTTAGGTTGCGCGGAAAGCCGTCGAGGATAAAGTTTTTGCGCACTTTGGAGAGCTTTTTTTTGAGTATTTCAAGCACAATCACGTCCCTTACAAGCTTTCCCTCATTCATGACCGGCTCAATCGCCTTCCCGATTTCCGTTTTCTTGGCGACCTCTCCACGCAAAAGGTCGCCCGTGGAAATGTGGGTGTAGCCAAAGCGTTCCTCAATGAACTTTGCAATGGTCCCCTTACCCGTGCCCGGAGGCCCCAGCAAAACAAGATTCAAATAACCCTCTCCAATGAAAAAAAACTGGAAAGCTATTATAATGCTATTGCCGAAAAAAGTGGCAAAAAAAGGCGACGAAAACCTATTGTGCAATTGCGCAAAAAACAATATTAACGCGCGAATTCAACTTATGGCTTTTTTTGCAACTTTTAGTTTTTTTTCTCAAGAAAAAAGCCGGATTGCTCAATTGCTGGCGCTGCCAATACCTTGAAATCGATTACGACCTGCACGGTGGACGGGGAAAATTCCCGCACCTTTTTTTTCACAAGCACGCGAAATTTCCTTCCCGCAATCTTGCACGCGCCTGCCACCTGTTCGAGGGGCTTTTTGAATGGCGAAGCGCGGTCCGAGAACTGGTAAAAATGCACAACCCCGCCTTCGGGCCTTATGTATTTGATTGTGTCCACGAGAAAATCCTCGCCGCCTTTCGGAAGCGGCAGTACCGCGCGGTCAAACTCCCCGGCATATTTTTTTGCGAGCAATTTTACGTCGCCTTGCACCGGTTCGACCTTTCCTTGCACCTTGTTGCGCACAATGTTTTGCCGCATATCCTCCACCGCCTTGGGGTTCAGCTCGATTGCAACCGCATTTTGCATTTTGGAATTGCGCGCAAACACGATAGGAAAAGGCCCCACCCCGGCAAAGAGCGCCGCAACTTTTTCCCCCGGCATTATTTTTTTGGAGATGCGCAGCCTCTCGGTTGAGAGCCTCGGGGAGAAAAAAACTTTTCCGAGAGAAATCTGGAACGTGCAGCCATGCTCCTTGTACGTCGCAAATTTTTTGCGCATCCCAGCAACAAACTTCACGGGCTCTTCCCGAAACACTCCCTTGTGCGGCCCCGCCTTTTCATAAACCGAATCAATGGAATTTTTTGTGGCAAGAAGCGCCTCGCCAATCAATTTGGACTTCCCCTTCAGGGCATCTGGAACCTCTATTATTGCGACGTCTCCAAGGGTATCGTATGAGGTTTGGACAAGGGCAATTTCCTTTTCCAAAAGCCTGCCTTTTAGAGCTTCACGAAGGCTTTTGGGGGCGCCATCGCGGGCATTAAAATTTTCGCGCACGATTTTTGAACCCGGAAAATTCTTGGCAAGCCCAGCACTTGTTTTTTGCGGAATTTTTTCCACAGGAAAAACAATGCGTTCTCCTTTCCCCAATGGCCTTAGGGTTTTCGAGAGAATGCCCTCCTTTAGGAGGAATGCGTGCAATTTTTGCGCGAAGCGCTTTTCAACCGAAATTCCTTCGCCGGATTTTGTAGCCATAAAATTAATAACCTTCTCGGAACTATTATAAAAACAAATGGCAGGGGACTTTATCTTCGAGAACTTCTGCAGGCCCATAATAGATTCGAGCGTGCAGGGATACAACCTTGTGAACACCTCGATTTATGCTCTAATACTCTTTGCAATCGTTTTTTACGGGCTCTACCCGTTCCTGAAAAAAAACAAAATAGAATTCAACTACAAATTCATGCTTGCAATCCTTCCCTTTGTGTTCTTCGGCTCGGCATTTAGGGTTTTGAACGACACCGGGCTATTCAGCAAAACCTGCAATGTCCTAGACTTTGGTTTCTACACTTTCACGCCAGGAATATGGATTCTCATAGCAGCAATCACCTTGGCGAGCCTCTTTGTGGCAAAAAAATATTCAACCAATGAAGAGGGTTTCCATAAAATCCTCGGTGGCATGGGCCTGGTTTTCCTGCTTCCCCTGCTCGCCTACCACGCGATAAATTTCCTCTCATGGGAGGGCTTTGCAATGGCACTCGGGCTCATGGCGCTCGTGACCATTTTAACAAGGGCGCTTGTCGGGATTTGGAAAAAAGATTTCTTTTCCGACCATTTGAACACCATGGTTGTTGCCGGGCAGGCAATGGACGGCGCATCCACTTTTGTTGCGACATCCCTTTTCAGCTGCGGCGAACAGCACCCTTTAAGCGAATTCATCCTGGGCGCAAACCCGTTTTTGTTCATACTCGTAAAAATCGCCCTCGCGGTCCTCATAATACATTACGTCGACAATGACGTGAAGGACAAGAACTTCGCGGGATTCATAAAAGTCGCGGTCACAATACTTGGGTTCGCAACCGGCACAAGAAACCTAATAACCCTGGGCGCGGGCACCTGCCTATAAAAAAGCCCAAAACCTTTTGGGGAAGCAATAAAAAGGTTAATTGTAGAACAATTCTAGCATGCTATACCTAATCGGCCTTGGGCTGATACCTTCCCATTTGACACTCGAGGCGCAAGCGGCGCTTCGGGCATGCAAAAAAATTTATCTCGAAGTTTACACCTCGCAATACGCGCAGGGAAGCCCCGCAGACCTTGAGAAAATAACCGGCAAGCAAATTTTTGAACTCACAAGAAAGCAGGTCGAAGAGGAACTTGCTCCGCTGCTCGAGGAGGCAAAATCAAAGGACATTGGCCTCGCGGTTTTCGGCAACCCGTTGAACGCGACAACGCACATCCAAATATTGCTCGACGCAAAAAAACTCGGCGCAAAAACAATTGTGGTTGCAGGCATAGGGGTTTTCGAATTCGTTTCGCTAAGCGGCCTTGACCGCTACAAGTTCGGCAGGACCACGACCCTTGTTTTCCACGAGCAGGATTACGAACCCGAGAGCTTTTACGACGCGATAATTGCGAACAAAAAAATGGGGCTCCACACCCTGTGCCTGCTTGACATCAAAAAGGACGAAGAGAGG
>JANLHD010000175.1 GCA_024653865.1 archaeon
ACTCGTTTCTCTACTGGTGCTCAAAAAACAACATCCCTGTGTACTGCCCGGGAATCACGGACGGCGCGGCATTCGGATTGCAAATGTATTTTTTCAAGCAGGAAAATTCGGAATTTGGAATTGACGTCACTGCGGACCTAAAGCCCCTTCTTGACTCCGCACTGAATGCCGAAAAAACAGGCGCAATAATTCTAGGAGGCGGGATTTCAAAGCACCACATAATCGGCGCGAACATTATCCGCGATGGACTCGATTACGCGGTTTATGTTTCAACCGCACAGGAATTCGACGGCTCGCTTTCCGGAGCAAAGCCCAAAGAGGCAAAGAGCTGGGGAAAATTAAAGGAAAAAGCCGAGGCAAGCCACGTGAACTGCGATGCGACAATCGCTTTGCCCATAATTTACCGCGCACTCATGGAGCGGGGATTATTGTGATTGAAATTCTTGCGGTACTGCTATTTGCCGGCGGCCTTGCAAAGCTTGCGGACATTTTCAGCGACGACGAGGAGCAGGAAAACCTGTGGGGAATAGCCGCGGCAATTCCGTACGGAATTCTTTTGGGCTATGTGATGTCGGTTGATGCAATTGTTGGAACAATTTTTTTGGGAGTTGTTGCGGGAGTCGCGTTAACGGGAAAATTCGATTCGATTTCGCACCTCTCGGCACTTGCGGCAATTATACTCACGCTCACATTCTTCGGAAGCTTCCTTCCCGCGCTCGCAATCTCCGCCGTGATTTTTGCGACTAGCGTTCTTGATGAAATACTCAACGATTACGTCAACGGGCTCAAAAAAAGGGGGGAAAAAGCAAGCTCTCCGGTGCGCATAATTTCAGAATACAGGCTCCTCACAGAATTTGCGGGAATAGGGTTTTTTGCGATAACCGGAAACGCACTATATTGGCTCGCAATTCTCGCATTCGATGCCGGGTACATTGCAATTGATTTTCTCGGAAAAAAAATTGGAAAAATTGCGCCCTGATTTTTGGGAAGTAAGGCAAAAAAATTTGCAAACCCTTAACCCAAAAAATGCATTACCGCTATAATTAGCGCAAATGCCACCGAAACAGCTACCACGAACTCGGGGCTCATTTTCGGCCCGCCGGTGTCGGTGTCTGTAAAGCGCATTATCCCTATTGCCGAACTTGGACCTGAACTCGTATTGGTTGACTTTGTGAACTTCAAAATTTACCACCTTTACAACAATATACCCTATGAAAACATTTAAATATAAAAATGACTTATTAATCACAAAACAATAACAAATATAAACAGTTTAACACATAAAAAATACAACGATTAACAGGTTAATCGAAGAAGGTGAATGATTTTGTACCCTGAGAGTCCAGATGCCGGAGCAGCAGGAGCCGACGATTACGCCGGAGGGCCACTGCAAAACAAACTAGGAACACACTTAGAAGGCCTGATACCTTTAATCCTAATTATCATAATCGGATTTTTCCTCGCCGTGAGGTTTGACGCGATTGACTCGAACACGCCAATTATCGGCGCACTCGCGGATGTTTTCGAACCAGGCGGAAGCCAGTCGAAGATGCTAATAGTCGGGGCAACAACCCAGGAAGTAATCGACATCCTAAACGACAACCGCGACATCGTGGATTATGATTTGAAAACAACCCAATCCCTTGAGAGAAACCCCAAGGAAATACTCGCAAACTACGACATCGTAATGCTCGACCAGAGCGAAGAAGCCAATAAGGAGGTTTCAAGAAAGCTCGGCGAGGCAATCCAATCATTCGTAAAGAACGGCGGAAAATTCATCATAGTAAAGGACTCCGGAATCAGAAGGCCCGATACCTTCGATGTAATCGGATGGACAAACACGTTCGGCGACATCATACCGGTCGAATGCGACAGGATAATCAATGATTTGCCCACATGCACAAACAGGCGCATTGTGAGGGGAGTTTTGTTCAGGGCGGACGAGGACCACCCGATAATGGAGGGAATCGAAAGGTTCCCCGCAGACCCGCTCTTCAACAACACGACATTCGAGACGTTTGATGTTTCACTCTCCGGGCGCGAAATCGCGTACATACAAAGCAGCGGAGTGGACGGCAAGCAATACGTCGGGGTCGCGGAAAAGCCCCTTGTAATAGGCAAAGTAATTTACTTCAACTACAACCCAGGAAAAACCAGGGGAGTATTTGAATCCACAATCGAATACCTAAAATAAATTTTTTGGCCAATTCTACTTGTTTTGGCCTAATCCTATTTTTTTAATAAGTTTGGTGGCTAATAAGGTTAGCCACAGCAACAGCCCAAGGGAGGTTTCGCCTATGGAAGACAATACAGTGTTTATCGGAAAAAAAGGAACCATGGCCTACGTGATGGCGGTCATAATGCAAATGAACAAGGGAAACACAGAAGTTACGCTAAAGGCAAGGGGCAAGGCGATATCGCGCGCGGTGGACGTTGCGGAAATAGTGAAAAACAAGTTCACCGACGCCAAAATAAACGCGAACAACATCAGAATTTATACCGAAGAAGTAAAGAGCCAAGACGACAACATGCTCAAGGTCTCGGCAATAGAAATACTGCTCAAAAAATGAACAAAGCCAACAAAGGGGTTTTTTTAACCCCGAAAGCAGTAATACTACCATGGGCGCGGGAGAAGACAGGGTAATAGAGGCCTTTGAAAAGGTGCGCAAAAAATTCCTCTTCTCCGACGTCAAATTGCACCAAAGCATTGAGCTCCCCGAAATCACTATACTCTCCTGCAAGGGAAAAATAGGCTCGCTCATAGGAAGAAACGGCATCATTGTGGCGGAACTATCAAAAGAACTGGGCAACAAGGTCCGCATTGTTGAACACTCCCAAAACACCAAAAAAACCATTACGGACATGATAGGAAACGCAAGGCTGCTTGGCGTAAACGAGATTTACTCCCCAGAAGGCAAGAGCGTAAAGGTCATATTGCACCACGCGGACCGCAAGCGCCTCGCGGCAAAGCCAGAACACCTAGAACAAGCCCTCGAAAAGCTCACAGAAGCCAAAACAAGCATCGAGTTCCAATAACAATAAAAAAAACAAATGCAACAATTACTAGCGCAATAAAAAAAAATTGCGCAAAAATGAGGAAAAAAATAGAGTTCTGATTCTAATCACGAAAAGTATTTATATATCCAATATCTATCATGATAGTACATGAATAATCATGATATAATGCGGGATTTGCTCAAGGAAAAAGAGTCCATCGAGAAGATAGGCAAAAAAGCCCAGCTAGGGGACATAGAGCAATTGCTAGAGGAAGCCGAAAACCCCAAAGTACTGGCTTTGCTAATGTATAAGCTAATCCAGGAAAAGGAGAGAAGCAACAAGCTGCTTGAAACAATCAGCGAAAAATACGACAACATCATGTTCTCGCTAAAAACTGCCCAGCAGGGCAGCCAAATGCAGGGCGCAATGGCGGAAATCGGCGAGAAGCAGGAAGCTTACGAAATTTTTCCCGAGCAGGACCAGCTCATAATGAAGACAATAGGCGAGCAGGGAAGCTGCACCGCAAACGACATCAAAACAATGCTAAACTACCGCGGGCTCAACGCCGCCTGCCAGAGGCTAAACAAGCTTTTCAAGGAAGGACACCTGAAAAAAGTGAAATCCGGAAGGAAGGTATTATACTTAGCGAAAAGCTAGGAAATGGAGGGAGGAGAGTCTAACAGAAGAGCTTACTGATTATCCAAAACCCCCACCTCAGAGCTTGCTGCGAGACTCTCCAACCCCTTTAACTCCCACAACAATATCCAATCACGCAGAACACAAAAGCGGCCGTGGAACAAAAGGCGAAATGCCTTTTTTTCATTGGCCCAACTTTTTCTTTTTTCTAAAATTCTTTTTTTGCCAAAATTTCTTTTCTTGCAAAAAAAATGCGCATTCTCAACTCTTAAATACATGAAATGAGTTGTTACTAAACATGGCGACCTTTGACATCGGCGAAAAAAGCTCGGTAATCGGCAGAAGCCAAAACGACATAGAAAAATACGGCGACAAAGGATGCGCATACTTCGGAAAATCCGTGCTAAGCTCCGGGGAAAAGCCCGTGCTCGGAAGGAAAATTCTAATCGACGTCGCAAAGCCGCACGTGATGCTCATCTGCGGCAAACGCGGAGGCGGAAAGTCCTATTCGATGGCCGTGCTCATAGAGGAATTCGCGCGCCAGCCAATCGAAATTAGAAGAAGGCTAAGCGTAATCGTAATTGATACCGTGGGAATATTCTGGAGCCTAAAGCTCCCGACAAAACAGGGCGTTTCGGAACTGCAGAAGTGGGACCTCGAACCCGCAAAAACAGATGTACGCGTGCTGGTGCCGGAAGGAAAATACGATTTTTACAAAAAAAAAGAAATACCAGTGGACGGCGCATTCACACTCAAGGTTTCCGAACTTGACGCAAGCGAATGGATGAGCCTTTTCAAGCTCTCGTGGAAAGACCCCGAAGGAACGCTCATCTCACGCGTGATTGAAAACGTGAAAGAAAAAATGGGCGCCCTCTACGGCCTTGACGAACTAATCAGCGCTTGCAGAAACGACAAAGAGTCCGAAAAAAACGTGAAGGACGCGGTTGCCGGAAGGCTCGCGGCGGCAAAAACCTGGGGACTCTTTGAAAAAGAAGGAACCAAAATACGCGAAATCGCAAAACCAGGGGCAATTACAATCATTGACGTTTCCGCATACAGGCAGGCGGTGGGAATGGAAGGCACACGCGATGTAATTGTCGGGCTCCTCGGAAAAAGATTGTTCGAAGAGAGAATGCTTTACAGAAAAGAGGAAGAAATCAGGCTCACAAAAGGGCTTACGCGCGAAAGCGAACTGCCAATAATATGGATGATGATTGACGAGGCGCACATGTTCATGCCAAAAGACGAGGACTCATTCGCCCTCAACGTATTGCTCGAATGGGTGCGGGTGGGAAGGCAACCCGGGCTCTCGCTTCTTCTCGCAACCCAAAGGCCGAACAAGCTTCACCCGGACGCAATCTCACAATGCGACCTATTCATCTCGCACAGAATGACCGCACAGCCAGACATCGCGGCGGTCTCACAACTGCGCCCCTCATATTTGCACCAGGACTTTGACAAATATTACCAGGAAATGCCAAGAGCAAAAGGCTACGCGCTAATACTCGACGACCAATCGGAAAAACTCTGGCTCATAAAGGTCCGCCCGAGATTTTCGTGGGACGCCGGGGTCACCGCGAGCGCATTCAAGGATTAAAAAATTTAGACTTGGAACAAGCTTTTTGCAAAAAGAAAAAGGGGATGGGGGATGCAGGAATCGAACCTGCGACCTCCACCGTGTGAAGGTGGCGTTCTACCACTGAACCAATCCCCCGCACCAAAACTCAAAGCCACTATACGCAAATGGCAATTAGATTCAAGTAGCGGAATTTTTATATAATTGAACTCTAAAGCCAATCATTTAAATAATCGCCCCGCCAACCCTTTTTTCGAAAAACGCTTGGAGCACAGCTTGGCCGCTCTTCACCCACAGGCACGGCGTCGCGTCAAATAACGCAACCCTTGGCACCTCCCGCCTCACAGGCTGCGCCAATGCGCAAAAAATTGGCATCACCATCACACTTTTCCATAGCACACTTTCAAATAATACTGAATAACCACCCACGCCCCCTTTGGGGGAAGGGAATTTGGCATTTCAATTCATAAGAGCAGATGGACAGAAAACCTCGGTTTTCAGGCATATTGGCACTTTCTAGGGCGGCAACAAAAAGCCAAAAAAAAGGCGAGACACTTGTCTCAAAGTCGCATCAGTTCGGTTTAAATGCTTAACCTGGAACTATAAGAATAGAAATTCTTGGAGGTATTCAACATGGATATCGAAGAAATGCTTAAGTTCCAGGAAGAGGAAGACGACGACTCAGACGACTGGGATGACGACGACTCGGATGGCGGCGAAGCAGAAGAAGAAGCTTATTGAATAATTAATTGCCGGCTATTTAGCCGGTTTCTCCTTTTTTTCATTGCCCAAATCGGGCAATAATTTTCTACATTCTAATTTCCACGCATATGAAGTGACAACCCTGCTTCTTCGAAGCATTGGAGTGCGGGAGGCAGGATTTGAACCTGCGAAGGCACTAAGCCGCCAGGCCCTGAACCTGGCCCAATTGGCCGCTATGGGACTCCCGCGCAATAAAGAAAACTACTCGGGGAAGGTTTTAAAGGCAAACCAAAAGAGGGAATGCGAGGCAAAAATTATAAATGCGCAGAACATGTATTTTTTTGGTGAATTAAATGATGGCGGGGCATTTTGAACGGCCAACCGAATTGGTGAAAAGCGGAGTGGCAATTCGGCATGCCGCAAGAGAGAGGAGTGCCGCGAAACGAAGGCGCCTTTCAATGTCAAAGGAACAGTACGAACAATTGGTCAAAGACCTGGAAGCAAGAGGATTGACAAAGGGCGTCGCAAAATCATGGGCATACTACAATGCCAGGGTAAAAAAAAGCATGGAAAAAAGCGAATCATTTTTCAACTACATGGCTCTGCAGAACAGGCTGCCGAAAACTCAAAGATGATTGGTCATGCGAAGCTGCTGCTCGCCTAGCCACTCGCCCAATTTTTTGGTGGCTATTGCGCGGTGCGAAATCTCGTTCTTTTTCTCTATGGGCAAATCCGCCAGCGCCACATCAAAACCTTTCGGGACAAAAATTTTTTCGTAAGGAAGCCTGTCCTTTTCAATCGAAACCGCATCATCGAGAAGGGAACCGTGAAGTTCGCCGGAAAACGATGCGGATTCCACGCCGTCAAAATAATGCACCACGGTCTTGAAGTGCGCGGCCTTTTTCTTTGCGTTGCGAATGAGCAAAAGCAACCCCGGAAAACCAATCCCCAAATAAACCCTTTTTGCAAGCGGCCCTGGAAAATTATTGTAGGCGCCGAAAAAAACTCCGGTGTCCTCGGCAACAACCGCCGTCCCCAAATGCTCGTACGCCTGCCTCGCCTTGTACTCCGCAATTTCCTCTAGCGTGTCAAAATCCGGCTCCACAATGCGCGGGTTTTCGTGCAAAAGGTTAACGCCGAACTTTTTCAAAATCAGCGACATTTCCGCAACCTTGTGGCGATTGCCCGTTGCGATGGTCAGGTCCATTTTATTCCCCGTCTACGATATCGACAAACGAAAGGCGAATAGTAAGCCCATCCTTTGCCTTTCCGCGGACAAGGGTTCCGTGCATCGGCGGCTTTTCATTGGTCACGATTTTCATTGTGCCAAACAGCTCGTCATAACTAAGCTTGTAACTTCCCGAGGCAATCATGACAGCTTTGTCCTTAATGGTGCTGGACCGAAAGGAATTGCCCTCAAAATAATTGATAATCGCCTCTTTGACCGAACCGTCAACCGACTCTATTGTCACGGAGTTCAACTTATGCTCCTTCATGCCGGCCTTGATGGATTCCTCTATCCCATCATCATCCTCAAGAATGAGCGTTAATTGCTTCTTCACCCCTTTTTTCGAAAAAAGGTGCGCATCCACATATGGCATAACAATCTTTTTGGAGGGTAATTCTTTTTATTACCATTCTTCGCCAAATCCGAGGGCAAATCAAGGTTAAACATGGCCGCAAAGCAGATGTCAATTTTGGGCAAATGACCTTATAAACTCTGGATTAATACTATTGATTATGCGATCCAAAAAGGAGTTGCCGCCAAAACAGCAAGAAGAACTGCTCGGGACATTAAGGGCGCGTTTTGAGAAAAATATGAACCGCCATAAAGGCATTGAATGGCACAAAGTGCAGGCAAAACTGCAAGCCAATTCAGAAAAACTATGGGTGCTTGGCGAAATGGAGAGAACCGGCGGCGAACCGGACGTTGCCAGCATTGACAAAAAGACGGGCGAATACATTTTCTTTGATTGTTCGCAGCAAAGCCCCAAAGGCCGCAGAAGCGTTTGTT
>JANLHD010000001.1 GCA_024653865.1 archaeon
CTTGGCGGGAATTTTTTGGAAGAATGCGGGTTTATGCCGATTCCTGCTCTAAATCAGTGGTTAGGTTCCCGCCGCTGACCATAACGTTTCCGTCCTCAATCCCTATTTCGGTTTCCTCTATGATGCGAAGCCTAATTGTCGGCCGCAAGGAGAACTCCCCTTTGCCATTTTGCTTCAACGACTTTTCGGCATCAAAATCGAGGTTGAGGTAAATTTCTTCCCCGTCACCCGCATCGAATACGCCGTGAAGAATGAGCTTGCTTGGCGGCACGGTGACTTCGAACGAATTTCCGTCCACAATCACTTCGGCAGAAAGTATTTGCATGCGTATTTGCGTGTATTGTCCCGCGGGAATTTCGGAATCGGAAAGAATAGATTCCGTGGTCGCAAGTTCGAGCAAATTGAACGTCCTTTCAGTGCTGCTGACCACGAGCCACTTGTTCCTCTCCCTCACCTTGTTTTCATCCTGGGCAAAGTTTGCGTTGATGTCATCCATTGAATTTTCATCAACAACCAAATTCTGGTCCAAAATGGTTGAATTCACGTCCCCGTCCGCAGAATTCGTATCCTGGTTCGTGGAATTCGAATCGCCCAATGTGGAGTTTGTGTCATCGTTAGAATCGTCGCCAATCGTGTTCGTGTCATCGACCGAATTTGCGTCACCGATCCTGTTCGCAATCCTGCTCAAGTGCACCGAGACCTCGCCGACGGTTATGTTGATTGCGGTAATCGCATTCAGGTCAAATTCATTTGGCTTTCCATTTTCCTTGGTTTTATTCACGTCACCGGCCATATCGCCAGTGCCTTCGGGCTTTCCTTTTGTGGAATTTTCGTCATTCCCCTTTCCCTGCGAGCCCGGTTCATCGGGCTTTGCAAAGCTAATTGTGCCCCCGCTTGTCGCGGAAAGTGTGGAAACGAGCCTCGCGGTCCCTGATCCCTCCGTAATTTCCGATTCGGGGCTCACCGATGGCTCATTCTCATCGGACTCTTCGGCTTCATTCGGTTCCTGGGTTTGTGGAACATCCTTGCCAACGACTCCGCTTTTGGCTATTACCGGGCTAAGGTTGTACTTGCCTGTATTTCCCGCCTTCACAATGTGGATGTCAAAAACAAATCTTGTGGAGGAGTTCGCATCGATTGTAAATGGCCTAATTATCTGCAACTTGCCACTTGGAACGTTTACCTCCGCGGTTTGGCCGTCCAAAAGGAGTGCCGAAACCGAGCCGACGGTCAGCTCGATTTTGCTGTAAGTGCCCGCATCAAGTTCCGTTTCGAGCACAGGAATTGCCCTTTCACCGGTCAATTCTGTAAGATCAACCGCTTTATTTACCTCGAATTGCTCAAAACCGGAATTTGAATCCGATTTGAAAACCCTCGCGGAGCTTATCGTGATCTCCACCGAAGAAAAGTCCGCGATATCCGCATCCTCGTCCGAAATAAGCAAAATCAGCGTTCCTGTTGCAGGGGCTTCGCCGCCCTGTGGGGTTGTGCACCCTGAGATAAAAAGCGCCAAAATTGTGAATATCAAAATTTTTTTTATCAAAATAAAACACCTCGAATTATTGCATCCATCTTAGGGCTTTTTTTGTTAATAAAAGTTTCTTTCTTCGCTTTTTTGCCTTTTGCCTCTTTTTTGCGAAATGAATTGCCAAATTGCATTATTTTTTTTATTTACGTTGCGGTGGTGAATTATTAGCGATTCACACGTGATCCTTTCGCAGTTGCATCGCTTAGGCAGGCACTATTTCCACTTCACGTTGCAGCCCATAGAAGGCTCCTCTTTTACGGTGACGATTTTTCCGGCAAGCACTTGCTGCACCGCTTCATCGAGCTCGTTGGTTTTCGCATTTTCATGCGGCTTTGCATGCGCATCATCAATGCGCCCGTGGTAAACCAACTTGAATTTGAAATCGAAAAGAAAAGGGTCCGGAGTGCACGCGGCGCCATAAGCTCTTGCAACTTCCTGGGACTCATCGAGCAGGTAGGGAAAATTAAATCCGTGAATTTTTGCGTACTCTTTCATGTGCTCCATATCGTCCTCGCCGTACGCCTTTGTGTCATTGCTGTTAATCCCAAAAACCTGCAGCCTCGCGGCGTATTTCTTTTGTAGGTTCACCAAGTAGGAAAATTTTGGCTGCACATAAGGGCAGTGGTTGCACATGAAAACCACGAGAACCGCCTTCTTTCCTTTCGCCTCTTTGAGGGAGTGCTTTTTGCCGTCGGCCCCGGGCAAATCAAATAAAGGCGCGCCATCGCCTTTTTTCAAAACATTATAATTCGACGCGGTCAAACTCATGAAAACAACCTCCTAGTTTTTTGATGCAACACCTAAAAATTTAATCGGAAATTTGAACAATTTTTTTTCAAAATCCGCGATTTTTCCTTTTTCGAATTTTATTCCCTCGGATTCAAGAAGCAAAATTTTCTTATTCTTCCCAAAAGCATAGCCCCCGGGCCGCGCGTTCGAACCAACCACCCTGTGGCACGGCACCTTGGGCGCATTCAAATTCTTGTTGCAAGCATTTCCCACGGCACGAAACGCATTGGGGTTTCCAATAGAGCCCGCAATTTCCTTGTAAGTGCAGACCCTGCCTTTTGGGATTTTGGAAATTTGTTCCCACACAAGATCCTCGAATTGCGTCATGTAAAAATTAGGAAGTAAAAAAAGAAAAATGGTTCGGCACAAAAGGTGCCGATTTTAAATTTAGGATTCTACAGATTGGACAATTACTTTCCCGAATTTTCCCGAGGTCAAATGGTCGTGGAACGCCCACTCGCCCTCTTCAAGGAAGGTGAATGTGAAGGATTCGCCGCTTGCAATGTTCCTGCATGCATCGAACAATCCCTCTTCCTCTTCTGTTCCGCACTTTTCAATGCCAGAACCCGGGTAAACCGTGTGGGTTGGATGCATTGCACTCGCCGGCCACATGTCAATGTCCGACTCGTTGACCCAAGTGACTGTTTCGCCGACCGTAATGGTAAGCGGATTTGGAGAATAACCATCGCTTGTGTAAATGATGGTGTTTTCTTGCGCCACTATGTTGCCCCCATCATCCGAAGGTTCGTTTGGCTGTTCCATTGGGTCGCCCAGGGCATCATCGTTTGCGGCATCCCCCTTATCCATGGCATCCCCTTGCACGGATTCCCCATTTTGGGAATCGTTGTCCATTGCGTCGTTTGTGTTGTTGCCGGTGTCACCGGAAAGGTCGTCTGAGGTCTGCCCTTGGGTCGTGCAACCCGCAAGCAATATTGCCGCAGAAATCAAAAGTATTGGCAAAAAATTCGCATTAACCATGTAAGGAATACCTTACATAAGGTATTTAAAAAAAACTGTTTTTGAAATTCGAAAGATTTTGTTGTATAATCCCCATTTTTTCCGTATACCAAAAAATAGTTACCCAAAAAAACCTTTGCAACCAGCATATTTGTGTGCCCTCCATGCTAAAAAAAATCGAGTCAAAAAACGCGCCAAAGGCAATCGGGCCTTATTCCCAGGCGATTTTGGCAAACGGCTTTGTGTTCGTTTCCGGCCAGCTTCCAATCGACCCCAAAACCGGCGAACTCGCAGAGGGAACAATTGTCGAGCAAACAATAGTGGTTTTGGATAATTTGCAGGCAATTCTAAAAGAGGCGGGAAGCGGCCTTGCGAATTGCGTAAAAGTGGAGGTTTTTCTCGCAAACCTCGATGATTTCGCGCTCTTCAACGAAGTGTACGCGAAAAAACTTGTTGGCGAACCAAGGCCCGCGAGGTTTGTGGTCCAGGCGGCAGGCTTGCCGAAGAATGCGCTTTTGGAGGTTAGCGTAACCGCAATTTTGCCTTAATGGTTTTATAAAAGCATTCTGGCCAAATCCTAGTAGGCAAACTTTGCCAAATTTTTGTATAAAGTGATGCTTTATGGGAGAAAACCTGTTCAACAAAGTGTGGGACCTTCACGAAGTGAAAAAACTCCCCAATGGCGACTCACAATTGTTCGTGGGATTGCACCTAATACACGAAGTCACGAGCCCCCAGGCATTTGCCATGATCCGCGAACGCGGCGCCAGCGTGGCATTTCCCGAAAGAACAGTTGCAACAGTGGACCACATAATTCCAACTGCCTCCCAAAAAAGGCCCTATTCTGATTCGCTTGCGGAAGAAATGATGAGTGAAATAGAAAAAAATGCAAAGGAATTTGGCATAAGGTTTTATGGCCCCGAATCCGGAAAGCAAGGAATTGTGCACGTAATCGGCCCCGAACTCGGGCTCACGCAACCCGGAATGACGATTGCATGCGGGGACTCGCACACCTCAACCCACGGCGCATTCGGGGCGGTGGCATTTGGACTAGGCACCAC
>JANLHD010000008.1 GCA_024653865.1 archaeon
AACAGCGATAATCCAGATTCCAGAAGGCCTCAAGCAAAAAACAACCTGGATACTCGACGAATTGTCGGGCTCGTGCAAAAACGTGTTCGTGAAAATGGACCCCTGCTACGGCGCGTGCGACCTTCCATTGCATGACATGAAGGTTCTTGGCGCGGACGTAATAATACACATCGGGCACAGCGCGATACACAAACACAAGGACATCCTCTACCTCCCCCTAAAATACAAAATAAGCGAAACAGAACTTGACGGGGCGATTTCAAAACTGCTCAAAGAACTCGAAAAAAGAAAAATCAAAAACGTTGCCCTCATCGCGAACGCGCAGTACAGGGATTATTTTGCGGAAATAAAAAAAAGGCTCCTCGAAAAAAATGTGAACAGCTTTGTTGGCTTGGGCTCGAGCAGGATTGCAAATGAGGGGCAGGTTCTCGGGTGCAATTACACGGTCGTGGAATCAATAGAGCCGAGCATTCAGGCAACGGTTTACTTCGGCGACGGCTACTTCCACCCACAGGGCCTCGTGTTCAGCACAAAAAAACCCGTGATTGTGGTGAACCCGCTTCACCAAACCGTGGAAGAAATCGGCGAGGCAAACAAGGAGCGGTTCATGAGAAGGCGCTTCGCTGCAATCGCGCTCGCATCGCAGGCAAAGAAATTCGGGCTCATCGTCACGATAAAATCCGGCCAAAGGCAAAAGGAAAAGGCATTGGAACTCAAAAAACAAATCGAGGCAAGGGGAAAAAAAGCCTACCTTTTGGAAATGGATTTGGTGAGCGAGAATTACATGCTCGGGGTTGAAGTCGATTGCCTCGTAAACACCGCGTGCAACAGGATAGTTCTCGATGATGCACAGAACTGGAAAAGGTTAATTATAAATCCAACCGAATGTCTAATAGCAATAGGCGAAAAAAAATGGGAAGACTGGAAAAGCGACGAATTCATGCACTGAGGGGCTTGTAATGCCAGGATTTTTGCCAAGAAGAAGACCAGGTTTTTTTTCCGCGCAGGAGGGAAGAGGCGGAAAAAAATCAAACCGCCACGAGCCCAAAAAGGTTCGCAAGCCACCGCGCCCCAAGAAAAAATGGAAAATACGCATCACCTCTACCCAATTGGTGGCACTTTGGCCAAATATGCCAAAGACGAAAGTCAGATATTTTACTTTAGAAGACGAGAGGATTATAGCAATGATAAAAGACCCCATTGACAATCAGGCCAGGTGTTTGCGAACCGGAGCCTCTGGGCTGACACGGATTCCAAAAAAACAAAGCGAAAACATTTTGAATGAATTAAAAAAATCTAATCCAGAAATGCCCTTTTGGGAAGACCTTTAATTTTAATCACAATTTCATCCGGTCAACATCCGCAACGCTGAACGAATCGTCATACTCTTTTTTCCCGCGAACATTTTTGGGTTTTTTTATTTTCCGCTTCTTCACAGCCTTTGGCTCTTCATCAACCGAATCTTCAGGCACAAAATCCTCGAAGTCCCCGATTTCCGTTCCAATAAAGGATGAGCCGTTCACAAAAGAGGAAAAGTTGGAGAGGTCGTTTCCATCAAGGACGGCCGCGGGAATTTTGCTGCGCTGAAGAACCAAACAGCACGGAAGGTCGAGCACAACATTCTGGCCCGGCACAGAAACATTCGCGCTGATGAGCGAAACCAGCCGCGAATAACCGATTTTGTCAAACCTCTTCGCATCTGGATTGTCGCGCGGGTTTGAATCGTAAATGCCGTCGACATTCGTGAGGTTCACAAAAGTGGCGCCCAAAAACTCCGCGAGAAGCGCACCGACCGCATCGGTCGTGAACAAGGGCACAAGGCCACCGTATACCGGAATTTTTCCAGCATCCAATATTTCCTTCGCACGCCCAATGTCCTCGAGAACTTCCTTGTGCGCCTTTTCAAGCGAATTCGCGACCAAGAGCGCATTGAGGCGCGTGACCTTTATGCCAATCATATCCTTCTCAAAATTATTCGCGCCAAAAACACCAAGAGCTTCTACATAATCCCTTGCTATGCGCCCTCCGCCAACAACAAGCACAATGCGCTTCCCCGAGGAATGGAGCGAGGAAATCACCTGCGCAAACTCGCTTATTTTTTGCGCATCCGGCCCCTCCTTCACAAGCAGGCTGCCGCCAACGGAGATGACAAAGGTATCGCCGCGCGAAGAGGAGTTAGAGTTCGCCTGGTATGAAGGCGCCTCTTGCGAAAACATGTCGAACATTTCACAAAATAGGCGTTTTGCCTATTTAATCTTTTGTCATACCACTCGACACATTGGGGCAAATATAAGAAGTATTTTAAGTGGAATGCAGCACAATTTGAAAATGGACGCAAGCAATTTTGCTTGACCTTTTTTCTTCCGCTAATTCTCTTAGTGGTACCTATGGCACAGATGGACGAAATAGACCAGAGCGACGAAATCATTTTCAAAAAAAAGCTCAAAAAACTCGCGCACTACAAGGGCAGGGGAACCGAGCTCATCTCCGTATATATTCCGCAGGACGCGGACCGAAGCGGAGTCATGGGGCAACTAACGGAGGAAATCAGCCAGAGCTCGAACATCAAGAGCCCAAGCACGAGAAAAAACGTCCAGGGCGCACTTCGCAAAATCACGAATTTCCTAAAGCAAATTGATTTCAAGATACCAAAAAACGGTATCGTGGTTTTTTCGGGAAACATTTCGGAATCCGAAGGAAGAACCGACATACGCATCTTCACAATCCACCCGATAAAGGAACTGCGCACAAAACTCTACTGGTGCGATTCACAATTCCACCTCGAGCCATTAAAGGACATGGTTAAGCCCACAGGCGCATATGGGCTCATTACAATCGACAAGAGCGAAGCAACAATCGCAACGCTCATAGGGAAAAGATACGAAATAATCGGGCACTTCACCTCCGGCTACAGCGGAAAATTCAAGGCCGGGGGCCAGAGCGCTCAGAGGTTTGAGCGATTGCGCGAGGAGGCGGAGCAGGAATTTTACAAAAGGATAAGCGAAAAGGCGAACATGGCATTCGTGCCATACGGCGATGGCATGCTCGGAATCATTGTGGGGGGCCCGGGAATGACAAAGCAATTTTTCCTCGAAAAGGAGGAACTCGACCACAGGCTGAAAGGAAAGGTCATTGCAACCCTTGACACATCCTACACCGATGAATCAGGCTTTCGTGAACTCGTGCAAAAATCAGAAGAGGTTTTGAAGGACACCGACCTCATGAAGGAAAAAAGCCTCATGAACAATTTTTTGGCCGAACTCGCAAAGGACGGCCTTGCAACCTACGGAGAAAAGCAGGTGATGAAGGCACTCGAACTCGGCCAGGTCCAGAAAGTGATCGCAAGCGAAGGCCTCGATTTTACGGTATACAAAATAAAGAATTTGGACACCGGCAAAGTAGAGGTGGTGGTCGACAAGAAAGGGGACTTTGACGCGAACAAATACGCCAATGGCTCCGCAATAGAGGTCATAGAGGAAATGGATTACCTGGATTACCTCACAGAAAAGGCGAAGGAAACCAGCGCAAAGCTTGTGATTGTCTCAACCGAAACCCCGGAAGGCGACCAATTTTACAAGGGATTCGGCGGCATCGGGGCAATGCTAAGGTACAGGATTTAGGGAAGAGCACATGCCTGGAAAAACCGACGTGAAAAACACGGTGCGCGAAAACGAAGCCGGAATCATCCACTACACCACCACTTCGAAGGGAATTGGCGGCGAGACACGAAGGCGCATCGCGGATTTTATAGTGCGCGAAACCACTCCAGAAAAAACACTGCAAAACATTGCGTTCGGCGAATGGGAGGAGAAGCGCGAAACGCAATTCAAGGCCCCCGAAAATCCGGACGGATTGGAATATTTGCACGTGGAAATGGAAAAGTTCAACCACGACACAAACTCGGCGCTAAGAAAACTCACAAGGCACCTGCAGGTTTCCCAAAAAAGGGTGGGCTACGCTGGAATGAAGGACAAGCGCGCAATAACCGTGCAGAGAATCTCGATTTGGAACCCGGATGTTTCGAGGCTCGAGAGCTTTTCGAGCAGGTACATTTGCCTGCACAACCCAAAGTGGAGCGCCGAAAAAATCACGATTGGAAACCTAGTGGGAAATGATTTCGAACTTGTGGTGAGAAACATCCAAATGGAAAAAAAGAAACTCGAAAATGAAACAAAAAAATGCCTCGCTGAAATGGAAAACGGGGTAATCAATTATTTCGGCGAACAAAGGTTCGGCGGCCTGCGCATGGTCACCCACATTGTCGGAAGGGAATTCGTTGCCGGCAACCTCGAAAAAGCCGTGATGACATACCTCACCCACCCCGCGGTGGGCGAAGAGGAAGAAATCGCAATCGCGAGAAAAAATCTCTCCGAATCGGGAGACTTTGCCAGGGCAATTCGCGAATACCCTGCAAAGTTCCGCTACGAACGCTCAATCATCCACCACCTCTGCAGGTACCCGAAGGATTTTGTGGGGGCATTCCAAAAACTCCCAAAGCACCTCACCTACTTGTTCACCCACGCGTACCAAAGCTACCTCTTCAACATGGCAATCAACCAAAGGCTTGAACGCAAATTAGGGCTCGGGCCAATCGAGGGCGATGTGCTCGAGGGCGGGATACCCACGGTTGCATTGCCCGGATTTGACTCGGAATTCCCAGCGGGAGCCCAGGGAGAAATAGAAAAAGAAATTTTGGAAAAAGAGGGAATCACGCCGGAGGATTTTAGGGTCCGCAGTTTTCCGGAGCTCGGGTGCAGCGGCGCCAGGAGAAAAATCGCGCTCGTGCCAAAAAAAATCAGGCTGCTCGAAATATCGGACGATGAATTATATGAGGGCGCGCTCAAGCTTCGCATCGGTTTCTGGCTTGAAAAAGGGAGCTATGCCACCACAATTCTTCGCGAAATGATGAAAACACAACCATGAAAACAAAATCTTTTTTTGGATACTGGCAAGGATTTTTGGAACCCATTAAACCGCGAAAACACCCTGTTTTTAGCCATTTTTACCCGATCGTGGCGGCATGTATACCCCTTTACATTGTAATGGCACAAAAAGGCGAACAACGTTAGAAAAACACAAAAAGAGGGGTGAAAAACCGCGTTTTTCCCCAGAAAATGCCGTAAAAATGGGCTTAGGTGGGCTTTATTTGCTTTTTTTGCCTAGGTTAGCAGGAGAGTTTTTGCCTCAGCACGACTTCGCCGACAATTCCTTGAATGAGCTCATTTCCAACCACAACACTCGGGGACTTGGAAACACCGTACTTGTGAACGAGAATTTCAACCACCGGAATTCCTTCATCGTGCGGGAACGCAAACACCCGAACATTCTGGCACTCAGAAACAATCGAGTCCAAAATTTTTGCCTGCGACGCCTCGTCCGCAACAAACTCATTCTCGGTGTAAAAATAAAGGACAGGAACCAATTGGCTTTCCGGGCATTCCTTTTGCGCCTTTGCCGTGAGAAGATAGAGCTCGATGTTTTGGAGCAAAAACTTTTTTTTCAGCAAGCCAGAATCGGGGAAAAGCCGATTTGCCTGCGACGCCTCAAGTTCGGCGAGCAATTTTCCGGCCTCTGTTTTTTGCGACTCTATCCTTGAGAGCACAAAACCGCAGACATTTTCCTCAGGAAAAACTGATTCATACGCGTACAATTGCGCTGACGCCTGTATGCCTAGCGCATTTTCCTCGAGGATTCTTGCAATGCCCTCGGAGCGCACGTTGTCCAAATAGTTTATTGCATACAACCCGATGGCAAGTATCACAAGGGTCAACGCCAATGCTTTGAGGTATTTGCTCACCATACATAATCACTGGAATTGATTTCCTTAAAAAAGCTTACGAAGTAAACAAACGAGATGAAAAACCCGTAAACGAACATGTAAAAAATTATTTCCGGCAATTTCCACACCGAAAGCCTATCGTTCACGAAATTATGGCTCACATACACGAGGAAAGAATAGAGAATTATCGTGAAAAAATAGAAGTAAATGCTCGAGTGCAATGAAAAGCCAGTAGGGATTGCGCCAAGCACTCCGCCGCCGAGCGAGAACCACGAAAAAATGAAGCCGAAGTAATTCACGATGTTCTCAATGTTCGCGGCAACCGTGATTGCAATAAGCAGTATTGCAAGCGAATCCGCGAGCAAAGAAAAGGGAAAACTGAACATGCCGAACTCGCCGTACTTGGGGTTTAGCACCATGTCCGCGTACTTGCGCGTGTTCACAAACTTCCCCCTATACCACCTGGTCCTTTGGCGAAACCAATGTGAAAGGTTGTCCGGAACAACCGTGTAAATTATTGCCTGCGGCGCGGAGGCAATCCTGTAATGGTTGTGCTGGAGCCTCATCGCAATCTCCATGTCCTCGGTGATGTTCGTTTCGTCAAAATAGCCTATTTCTGCAAGCACTTTTTTTCGAAAAAGGCTCATTGGGCCCGGGGTAACCATTACCCCATTGATGTCGGCAAGAACGCTCTGGAAAAAGCCGAAAGAAATTAAGTACTCGATTTCCTGGATTTTTTCGACAAAACTTTTCGGCTTGTAGGTGCGCACAAGGCCAGTCACGGCGCCCACGTCGGGGGAATCAAAGTGCTTTGCCATCTCAAGTAGGGCGTCTTTTTCCGGAAACGTATCCGAGTCAATGGCGGCAATAATTTCGCCCTTCGCCATTTTAATCGCGTCATTGAGGCCCTTTGCCTTGCCCTCGTTTTTTTTCTTGAAAATAACCCTGATGCCCTTAATGCCCTTTAGTATTTTGACCGAGGCGTCCGTGCTGCCGTCATCCACAACAATTATTTCCTTCGGAACCGGGTACTCCATTGCCTTCACCGAGCGGATGCACTGCAAAAGGTTCGCGGCGCCATTATAATTCGGTATCACCACAGAAACACTCGGCCACTTGCCCAAAGGCTGCTTCTTTTTTTTCCGGAACTCGAGGTAGGCGAACAGGAAAACGCAATTGATGTAGATGAGCAAAATATTGAACGCAATAATGAGCCAGTAAACCGAAATTACTTTCACCAAAAAATAGATTGCCCCAAGCAAAACAAGCAGGGCGAGAATTGTCCTCGGCCGTATTTTCATCAAAACTAATTGGCCTACGGAAGCTTAAAAACCAATTGCCCGCCCGAATAATTTATAGGCGCTGGACAATCAAATTAACCCTATCAATTATGTCCTGGGCATCGGGGTATAGCGATTCCAAAAATACAAAACTCGCCCACCCAACGTCCTCAAAGGACGCCGGAGTTATGCTGATTTTGCCCTCCGAAAGTTCGACAAGGCCAAGGGATGCGCCATCTTTGGGAAAGGACACCATGGCTACGACCGAATCCTCTGCCTCAAGCAGGATTGCACAATCCTTTGCGTCCAATATCTTGTCGGTTTGGGCGTTTCCCAAATTGGTCCTGCAACTGGCGAGATTTTGGTTTTCGTCCAAAACCCTTGCCACCACGATAACGCTTTTTCCCTTGTCAATCAAAATCGTGTTGAACAATGTCACAGAGGAGAGCATGTACACGTTTTCGGTGCCCCTTTCGACAAACCTGGGCGAAATAATAAAGGAATCCGCCGCCCTGTAAGAGGACAAAAGTTCGGAAATTTCTTTTTCATTTGAAACAAGCCTCACGCCATCCTTTTCAACGGAGTACTTGTAGTCCTTCGGCAGATTCATGAGGACGAATGCCCCAACCACGATGATTGCGACCGCGGCGATTGCCGTGAGATAAAAGTAAAGCTGTTTTGCCATGAAGAAAAAAGCGGTTCAAAAGTAATAAAAAGCGTGGCTTACGCCTGCGGCGTTAATGGAAATAAAAAAAAAGAAAAAAAAGAAAGAAAAGGGCTTGGCTTTACGCCAAGTCCATTCCGTCTATATCCTGTATAAGTTCGTTCACGATGTCTGCCGTGTCCGAAGCCGTGTAACCTGCGACGTAGATTGATCCCGTCGCTGCGTCTACCTCCGCCACCGTCTGTCCGGGCGCAGTGAGTCTGTCCGCGAGGCTTGATGCCAACGCGTTGACTATGTGTCCGCCTACGATGATGTTGGATCCCTGCGGTGCCTCGGAATCGAGGAACACTATCGGGTTTCTGACGCTAGCTGGCGTTACGTATGTGCCGCCAACAGGCGCTGTCACAGAGCATGCCACATCCGCGTCGCCTGCAATTGAGCAGGATCCGCCGGCGTAGTCATTCCATGTGACCTTGGTTCCGGAGTCGGTTGTCCCTTCTTCGCCCAATGTGAGCGTTAGGACCTCTCCGCCGGAGACTTCTTTGGATACTTCTGCACCGTAGATCAATATCTGCACCTTTTCGGCGTTCTCGGGCATGCTTACTTTCACGCCTGCGTCGCTTTCAAGGACTTGTGCTTTGGCGCCCGCGTCTGTGTAGGCAGCCTGCAGATAGCTCGAGCTCGATCCTGACTGGAGGTTCCATGTAGGCGTACCGTTGAAGTCCGCGTCCGTGGAGTATCCTGAGAGGTTCGAGTTCGTGAACGTTCCGAGTGCTCCGGCATCCCTTGTGTCTATGTAGACGTTGAGGTCGCCGTTGCTGACTACGTCGTCCAACTGGAACTCAGCCACAAAGAACGCTGTTGTATCGCTGTACGCGGCGTTGCTGTTGTAGTCTGTGTCCTGGGGCACGTAGTGGCCTGTCCAGAGGGAGTTACCCGCCAAGACTTGCCTTTGCGTTGCTCCACCGGAGTAGAAGTCCTCTCCAATACCTTTGGTCTCCGTGTATCCGGAGGTGTTCGGATTGTTTGTTCCGAGGAACTTGAGTATTTTGTCGTTTTGGATAACATTGGACTCAGCTGCCCCAAGCCTGTCTGCATCAAGCAGTATCCAGAGCCTGTTGAGGGCTTTTGCCGGGTAGACCGCATAATAGAATGCCCTGTCTCCGTTACCCTGCAATCCGATGTTCACCGGGTTTCCGCCCGCAGTCACTGCGTTACCGTCGAAGACCTTATCCTCCGAGAAGTATAGTTTCCCGTATGAAAGGTCTGCTTCGTCTCCGCCAACGTTGAATAGGCGTGTGCCCGTTGAATTGGTCTTCCTGAAGATTATTTCTCCATCAACCGATACCGCGACATCTCCTGTTCCTGCAAGTATATTTGTGTCGGATATTGTGTAGGTGACTCCGTCTATTGAGAAGGAATCGCTGATTGTCATGTTGATGTCGTCAAAACCTAAGTTGACTACCTCAACATTCAAGTCGCCTATTCCCTCGACGTTTATCTGTACGTTTCCATCTGCACCTGCAAGGTTTGTGACAGTCCACAGCCTTCCGTTCACGTAGTCACCGGTTGTGACTGAGAAGTTCAGGTCGTTGGCCGCACTTGTGCCTGCACCGTAGTTTACGTCGTACCAGATTGTCTTGGAGTCGAACAGGAATGTTCCTCCGGTCTCTGTGTCGTCAAGTTCGAGCGAGAACGGGAGTTTGTGCTCCGCATCGTCGGCTCCCCTGAAGCTTACTCCGCCGTCTGCGGATGTGTCAAGGCCTGCGACTTCGTTTCCGAATTCAACCGTGGTCATCTCTTCCTTTCCTTCGAACCCGAGGAATTCGACTTTTGCAAAGCCTTTTCCAAGTGATCCTTCTTCAAGAGCCTGCCCAAAGGTTGCGGTGTCCCCTTCCATGTCGGTTAGTGACTGTCCGCTCTTTGTTGGGTACAATGGCCCGTTGGATGAGGATGAGTTGTTCCACTTATCCCTGCTGTTTGAAATTTTTATCTTGTCGAGGGAATTTCCTGACACGGTCAATGAGACTGTGTAGTCGTAGATTCCCGTAGTGTCCGTCGGGTCGTAGGGGTAACCTTTCGTATCCCTGAGCTCGATTGTGTCGGTTCCTTTCGTGACTTCCACGTAACCGATTCCTGTCGTTGCTCCGACCGCGATTGTGTTCACGAAGAGGTTGCTCTGGAGAGCGTACTCGCCGTCTGCATCCTGGAAGTGCTCCTTAAGGTTAGGAGTTCCCGAAGACGCCACAGTCTGCGTGTCAATGAGGTTTCCCTCTGCATCATAGAGCTCGAAGGTTGCTTCGTAAGCCGTTGTTGCCGCACCGGTCTGGACAATCTGCACCAATTTTACGGTGACATCTTCGTCATCGTAGGCGCCGTCTCCGATAAGGCCTTCAATGATTTCGCCCTCGTTGAAAGTCGCTTTCGCGCTGGACTTTACGATCCTCATCGTGGGGCTTCCCGAAAGGGTAGCCGTGCTGAGTTCGTACTCTTCGCCGAAAAACACGATTTTCACGTTGTCATCTGAACCGTCCGTGAAAGATGTGGCTCCGAGGTCTATTCCTGCGCTTCCGAGGATAACTTCGTAGTAGAAGTCTCCGCCCTCAATGTACCCGACAAGGTCTTTAATGTCGGACGAGGTGTCGAATTTCGCATCCACGTTGATTCCGATTTTTTCCTGAATCGTCGGAGTCGTGGTGTTTCCGTCAACCTTTTGAGAAAGGCTTGCGTTGTACAAATGCGGCAACTGAGCGTCCGTCATGGCGTTCGTGTCGTTCGCATTCTGCACTTCTCTTGCACCGGATGAAGAGCTAAGGTTAACCTTGTACTCTTTTGAGCCGGCTCCGAAAGTGACTGTTCCTCCAACCGTGACGTCAATTGTCAGGTCTGATAGGTCCAAATCCGCTCCTCCGGTTCCGCCTTCTCCTGTCGCTGAAACGCTAACGCTTCTGCTCTGTGCGGCTTTCTCGGCTATCTTTGCGGCAAGGTTTCCTGCCCAGATTGCATCCGAGAGTGCAGCTTCAGAACCGATTACGATGTTAACGCTCGGAGATCCGTTGCTGTTATAGATATCGTCTTTTGTGATGCTGGTCGCTGACACAATCGGTGCAATTGCTGAACCCAGCAAGGCTGCTCCGGTCGCGATTGCGGCCAACTTCTTCACGTTGAATCCTTTCATTTTTTGTTTCACCTCACGAATCTTATGAAAATATATACGGGGCTACGTTTAAGCGTAGCCGGTCGTAGGCTCTTATATTGAATTACACACGTTATTTAAAAAGCTATCGTTTTCAAAAAACGCTGTAATTGCTTTATATGGGAAATACAGGCTAAATTAAGGCTTTTGAAGAACCATCGTTAGGCAATAAACGAAGCCACTCAAAAGGGGCTTAAAGCGCCTTATTTCATCTGTATACCCTAGCCCTCAAAAGCCTTAAAAAGAGAATTTTTTACGTTAATTGGCTACTTTTTCGGTTGGTAGAGGCCTTTTGCGAATTCCTCGAGCTCATCTTTGCTCATGGACTTTAACATGCTTGCATTGTATGACTGGATCATCTCCGCCATCTCCATTAGCGCATCTTGCAAATCATCCATAGAGAGGACAACTTTTTGCGGCTTTAGAACCTCAACAGAGGTCGGGCCAAAGAAATACATGAACTGGACAAGGGAAGTAAAGTCCTTGGCGCTCATATTGACCTCCAAATACGCGGTGTAATGGTTCAACTCAGAAATAGCCTTTGCCCTATAAATGTCATAAATCGTGTAATTCTTGTTTTCGCGCAGCTTCTTCTCCAATGTATCCATGTTCTTTTTGAGAAAATCCTCCTCAACCGCCCTAATCTCTATTACCGCCTTAATGCGCATGTCAAATGGGTCCTTTTCGGCTATTTCCTTGCGCCTGCGCACCGCAGTGACAATGTTCTCCATTAACTTGTACTTGGAAGGGTAACCCTCGACCTTCACCAGTTTTAGCCGAACCATTTGCTTTAGGCTATCATTCAGGTCGTCAAAAGGAATGCCAAGCTGCTTGTTCAAATCCTCAACCGTCTTGGGAGAGGAAAGCAAAAGCAGGGCAATGCGCTTTTGTTCGTCAGTAAACCGGCTCATTCCACAAAACCCCAAAAAAAACCCATTATATTATTCTTATTATAATAGAAAGAAACTTGTTAACCAATTAAAAACCAAATTGCAAAGAACTAAAAAAACCTTTTTCACCAAAACACTTGGTTAACCAATTAAAAACCAAATTGCAAGGAACTAAAAAACCTTTTTCGCCAAAATCCTTCGCAGTGAAAGAATATAATTTGGATTTGCAAATGCACGGTCCGAGAAAGGCCTCGGAAGGGCCTGCATCATCTTCGCCCCACGGGCTCGATGAAGCCAACGATAAAACACGCGGGGAATTCCCATGAAAGAATACAACCTCGATTTGCAGATGCATGGAAAGTTTGCCGGCGGCGTTAGCAAGAGCATGGAAATACCCATAATGGCACAGCAGACCAAACTAAAGGGCCTGGACGTTCTCGTGACCGCCGACATTTTGCACAAGCAATGGTTCTCGCATGTAAAAAACAATATTGAAGAGGAATCGAACGGAATCTATCGCGACCTAAAGGGCGAGTGCAACTTCATAATAGGCGGGGAAATCGAGGACAACAAAAGAATCCACCACCTCTTCTATTTGCCCTCGCTCGAAAGCGCTACAGAACTGCGCGAAAAATTCCTCGGAAAAGGAAATTTGGATTGCATAATGTGCGGCAGACCCAAACTTCGGGTAACCGCGGAAGAATTCGCGCAGGCGGTTGTTGATTGTGGCGGAATTTTCGGGCCCGCCCACTCATTCACGCCCTACACCGGAATTTACGCATTCTTCGATTCGCCAAA
>JANLHD010000023.1 GCA_024653865.1 archaeon
TGCGCAGGACTTTTGGTGATGAAACAAAGCACGCGTCCCTTGTTGATTACATGTGGGGGCGGAACAATGACCCAAAAGCCGCAGCGCGCGACAGGAAAAATGCAACAAATTTGGCAAAGAAACGCCCAAGAAGGCTTGCTTAAAGCAATTTTTCCTTGTGCTTTTTTTTCGTGTGGTCGAATAATTTCCATCCTACAAAAGTTATGATGGGAAGTGAGATTGCGAGGGTTATTATTTCAAAGTAGCCGTTGAGGAACTCGCGTATTGGCGCGCCGTAAAAGAATATCACGGTTGCAACCGCAAAGAACCTCAGGCCGCGCGAGAGTACCGAAGCAAGAATGAACTTTCCTAGGTCCATTTTCATTACACCGGAAAAAATAGTGAAGACCTTGTAGGGTATCGGGGAAAACCCCGCGGCAAAAACCGCCCAAAAACCCAGTTCGTCGTAAAGTTTTTGCACGTGCGCGACCTTTTCCTTGCTGGTGAATTTGAGGAGCAGGGGTTCCCCTAGTTTTTTTCCGAGGAAATACCCGAAAACTCCGCCGGCAACGCTTCCAATGGTTGCAATTGCGGCGAACATGAATGCGTTTTGGGGGTCGGCAAGGGCGAATGCAATCAGCAAAACGTCGGGAGGGATTGGGAAAAAACTTGATTCGGCGAATGCGAGTGCGAAAAGCCCCAAATTGCCGTAGGGCCCGAAGACTGAAACAGTCCACAAAAGAAGAGAATCGAACAGGCCCATTTGGATAGCTTTTTGTTGTTCTTCTTTAAAACCCTTTCTCGGGGGCGCTTGATTGAAATTTTAAAAAATCAATGAGTGAATTTAAAAGCATTTATGGACGACAACTATACAGGAATTTCAAAGGGGTTCTTGTTTGGTGAACAAATTCGGGTTTTTATTTGCGGCGGTGCTAACGGCACTGATTTTGTCTGGCATGGTTTTTGCCACAATATCCGGTCCGCCGACAGGGTTTTTTGCCACGGTTGCGGGAAACCAAATTAATTTGGCGTGGACCGGTTCGACCACGGACACGAATGGGACGATTTATTACAAGGTATTCAGGGACACAAATTCCGGCGTTTCAACAGCCGACAGCAACATCGCATTCACAACGTCAACTTCGTTTTCGGACACGACCGTAATCGCGGGCACCATCTATTATTACAGCGCATTGGCGTTTGACACGAGTGATTCTTCCGAAACCGCGCTCTCAAATGAGGATAATGCCACAATTCCAATTGATTCAACCGTGCCAACGATTAGCGTTGCGGACGTGAATGGCGATGCATCGGCGCCTTACTGGGCGCGCACAAGCCAGGGAGTGAAATTAAACCTGGGCGCGGGAGAGGGCGCAGTGGAGTGCAAGTGGAGTGATTCCAACAGTGCGACTTACGCTGCTTTCGGAACTTTGTGCACAACCTCCGGAACATCGGTATCATGCGACCTTGGAACACGAACCCCGACGACCGCGGCAAACATAACCACTTATTACAATTGCAAGGACTCAATGGGAAATGCTACGGGCGGAATAGCGGTTGTTTTCGGGAATGATTACACAAGCCCGACAGGCTCGGTTTCGGCAAGCGTGAGCGAGAATGACGCCACAATTACTTACTCGGCATCGGATGCGCATTCAGGCATAACAAAAATCGAGGTAAAGAGGGATTCGGAAAGCTATGTTGACAAGGGCTCTTCCGCTTCGGGCACACATGTTTTCAGCGACCTTTCAAACGGAAGCCACGCATTCACATTGAGGGTTACTGATATTGCGGGCAATTCATTCGAAACAACGAGCAACAGCGTGAGCGTGGATTTCAATTCGGCAAGCACCAACCTTGGAACGCCGTCCATCTCGAGC
>JANLHD010000024.1 GCA_024653865.1 archaeon
CGCAAGAATCCTTGCCCCTGCCCTGCTGTGCTGGGAAAGTTTTCTTTTTGCGATGACCCTGTCCTTTATGAGCTGCCTCACGTCATCCTTGGTCATTGCTTCCTTGATCCTCGCTGTTTCGTCGGGGTTCACGTAAATTTTCGTCTGCCCAACCTTCAAAAGCTTTGCCGCAATTTTTTTCGCATTTTTTTCGTTCATTACCACAACACCTTCAGGGGTTCAAAACCTTTATTCCCTTTTCAATCGCCTTGTCCACGATGTCAATTTTCTTTTTTCTTCCTATCCCAGAAATCACGCGCACGGCGTGGCCTTCCTTGATCGCCTTCAATTCGCCAATGTGCCTCACAAGAACTTCCCTATACCCGCTTGGGTGGATATCCCTAATTGCCCTCGGGGTCCTGTAGCCTTCCCTTGGGTTGAACCCATCGCTTGCAACGTGCTTAACATCAATTCCCCTGGGAACGCGCCACTTGTCCCACTTTGCCTTGCTTTTTTTCCTCACGCTTCTTTTTCCAAACCTTCCCCGAAACACCGGGTGCGCGTTCTTGCCGAGAACTTTCGCGCGCAAAGCGCGCTGCAAAACCGTTGCCTTCGCCTTTTTCAAAATAACCTTCCGGGATTTTTTCTCCTTCTTTTCTTTCTTGGGGGCAGCCGCCTTCTTTTCTTGCGCCTTCGTGCCCTTCTTTTCCTCGGCCGCCGCCTCTTTTTTTGGCGCCTTTGCCTTCACCGCAGTTTTTTCCGCCTTTGCATGCGTTGCCTTTGCCTTTTCTTCCTTTTTTTGCGCCATAATTTTCACTTCGCCTTTGCCTCGTGCATTTTTCCGGTGATATAAATACCGTCCTGGTAAATCCTAACATCCTTTCCCCTGATTTTGGTCGCCTGCTCCATGTTCGCCGCGGTCTGCCCGACCTCCTCTTTGTTCGGGCCTTTCACGGTTATGTCCTTGCCCTTCACTTCCACCTTGGACTTGCCGATAATCCTTGCCCTTCTCGGGTGCTTTGCGCCCGCAAGGTTATTGATTTCAACAAACCCATCCTTCACCGAAACGTTCATGGGAAAGTGGCTGAATACGACCTCGAGCGTGTAAACGTAATCCCCGCCGACCCCTTTGATGAGATTTCTTATGTGCGAGGCAACCGTGCGGCATTCCGCTACAAGATCCTTTCTCTGGTGCTTTGACCAAACCTCTATGCCCTCGCCGTTTTGCTTGAGGATGAATTCGGTGGACTTGAAGTGCCTCTTGTTTTCCTTTCCGCCCGCACTCACCTTTATGTCATTGCCGCGCAAATCCACGCTCACGCCTTTGGGCACCTCTATTGTGTCGATAAGTTTTCCGGTCATTTTTCATCAAATCCTAGTAAACGTATGCGAGCAGCCTTCCGCCTATCTCCTTTTCCTTTGCCTCTACGTGCGTCAATACCCCTTGCGGAGTGCTGACTATGATCGTGCCGACATCGTATGAGGGCAAATAGCGCTTCTCGAATTTTTCGAACTCGTCTTTCTTCACCGCGTACCTTGGCTTTACAGCCCTGCACTCGTTTATTTTTCCGAGAAGCTCGATTTTGAACAATCCTTCCCTGCCGTCATCCACAAATTCGAAAGTGCCAATGTAGCCTTTTTGCTGCATTATTTTCAAAATTTCCTTGAGGAGCCTTGAGGCCGGCCTTATGACTACCGTTTTCTTCGCCGCGTTCTCATTGTTTTTGATGTTCACCAGCGCGTCTGCAATCGGGTCATTTCTGCTCATACCATCATCTCCCTTTAATCGTACTTCCTAAATCCTATGTGTTCTGCGTTTTCCTTGAAGCATCTCCTGCAAATCTTGAGGCCATACTTGCTGATAACTCCCTTGTGGCTTTTGCAAAGCTTGCAAATCTTGGGCTTCACCTTGTAGCCTTTTTCCACCTTATTTTCACTCATTCGACCTCAACTCCGAACTTTTGTTTTATGAAATCAATTGCATCGTCAGGCGTTATTAGGTGCGAACCGTGAATCCTTGCCTTTGCGATTTTCCTTCTCTTCACCCTAAAGCCCGGCCTCTCAAGCGTCACCAATACATCGAATCCTTTTATTCCGAGTTTGGGGTCGTACTTTGCCTTTGGCATGTCAATGTACTCCTTGATTCCGAATCCAAAGTTCCCGCTCCTGTCAAAGTTGCGCCTCTTTATCTTGTTGGCTTTTGCTGTAAACGCGTCCTTGAGGAACGCTTCCGCAGGTTCTCCCCTAAGCGTGACCTTTGTTCCAATTGTTAGCCCCGGCCGCAGGCCCCACTCGGGCTGCTTGACCTTGCACTTTGTGAGCATTGGCTTTGCCCTCGTAATCTGTTCGAGTATAGTGGATGCCTTTTTGAGTTCGTCCCCTGTCTGGCCTACTCCCATGTTTACCGTGACCTTCTCAATCCGAACTTTTTTCATCTTGTTTTCAGCCATAATAATCACTCTTGCGTAAGCGCCTCAATTTCCGATTTTGCCTTTCCCACGACAAACACATTCCGTGTAACCGTTTGGTACTGGTTGTCCTTGCTGCTCAGCAAAACAGCCCTTTTCCTCTGCAGGCTGCCCGCCATTACGTCCTCAACCATTGCGGTTTCGCCGACATGCGTTCCGCCGATTATAAAAATCGTGCTTCCCTTCGCCATCGGATAAACTTCGTCAATTTTTATTTCAGGCAGGCTGATTTTGATGCTGTCATCAACGCCAACCTTTGCCTTCCCGGGGTCAATTGTGAAACCGTCGTTGGTTGTGAGCAAAATCTTTCCGCCCTTAATCGCCCTCTTTCCAGTGACCTTGGAAATCTTGAAGTCCTTTGACTTCGCGTCAATTTCGCGCAAAATCAACCTTCCTTTTTCGTCAAGCACCACCCTGTATTTTTTCTTGAGTTCCGCAAGTTCAATCAAATCAAAGAGCCCGAGCGCGAACCTCTCGTCCTTCCTTGCGATTGCGTTCACTTTTACCTTTCCTTCGCCCAAAATTTTCTTGGCTTCCCTTGCATTCGCAACCACTTCGAGCAATTGCCTTAGTGCAAATGAAAGCGGCACGGAATCCTTTTTCCTGTGCGTTCCTGCCTTGCTTTTGGTCGTAAACTTGTCTACCTTTCTGGAAAAGTACCTTGACTTCGGCGCCGATAGGCTCTTTTGTGTCTTGGTTTCTCCCTTATTCGCCATTCTTTTTCACCTTCTTGTCATCCTTTTTTTCCGCGGCCGTGGTCGCAATCTTTTTTCCTTTAAGGCGCCTGTTGTCCTTTTCTTCAAGCGCAACAAGTTCGAGGTTGCTTGGTTTGAAGGGGACCTGTATTTCGGTGCCGTTCATTTTTTTCCTCGTGACATTTTCAACAAAAACCTGGATCTTTGACCTCTTAACTGCCGTGATCTTCCCCTGTTTTCCAACGAATTTTTCGTCGCCGCGCATGATTCTCACCGTGTCGCCTTTCCTTCCCTCAAGGCTCCTCTTTCCGAGCGCTTTTCTTAGCGCCTTGTTCAGGTGCATCGAGAATTCCTTCTCTTTGAGGTGCAGTGGCCTGGTGTAATGCTGCTTTCTTTGCTTCTTTGGCTTCGAACTCGTCAATATCATGAATTACACCACTCCGGAACTAATTCCGGCAATCTTCGGGAACCTCTCCCCGACCTCTTTTGCCACGACTCCCTTTACTTCCGAGCCCTTTGGCAAACCCTTGTCATCAACAAGCACAACCGCATTGTCCTCGAATTTTATCCTCGTGCCGTCAGGCCTTTTGTACTCTTTCCTCACGCGGATGACAACAGCCTTCTCCACCTTCTTTCTAATCTCCGGCTTTCCTTTCTTCACGACAACATTCACCATGTCGGCAATGCCCGCCCTCGGGTGGGTTTTTTTCCTGCCGTGGTACTTGTAAACCGCGATAAGCCGAACTTCCTTTGCGCCGGAGTTGTCCGCGCAAATGCACCTGCTTCCGAATGTGAGGGAGCGCACAATTGACGAGCTGATTGCCTTCATTTTGCCCCGCCCTCCTTTATGATTTCAAGCACAATAAAGCTCTTGGTCTTGCTGATCTTGCGCGTCTCGCCGATTCTCACAATGTCGCCCTCTTTTGCGTTGATTGTTTCGGGATTGTGCGCCTTGACCTTTGACTTTGTTTTCTTGTACCTCTCGTATTTCGGGATGTACCTTGTAAGTGTCCTCTCGACCGTGACGGTCTTTGGCATTTTTGCGCTGGAAACCAATCCGACAAATGCGGCTCCCCTGACGCTGTAACCGAGTTCTGCCTTTTTCTTCTTGCTCATTTGCTCTTCCTCCAAAGCGCCTTTAGCCTCTGCTCAGGCGTGTACAATATTTCCTTTCCATTCACAACCGCAACTTCCTTTCCGATCTTAAACAAAAATTTTGCCTCCGCTTTCGGGACAATTTTCTCGCTGCCATTCGCGTCCTCAATCACAATCGTGTTCTTTGTTTCGTCCACAACAATTCCCCTCAATTTATTTTTGTTCGCGTCGCCGCTCATAATCTCCGCATCAAGGCCGATGAATTCGTGGCCAAAAATGTTTTCCTGCGTAATGCAATAATGCTCGGTTTTAAGCATCTATCAATTCCTCCCTGTACCCGTCCTTTAGGAGAATCTCCTTGACTTTTGAGGAGTGCTTTCCCTGCAACACTATTTCCCTTCCTTTCACAGTTCCACCGCAAGCGAGTTTTTTCTTCATTTCCTTCTCCAGCCTTTTCGCGTCCTTTTCATCCTCGAATCCGCTGACAACGGTGACTATTTTCCCGAACCTTCTTGCCACTTCCCTGACCTTGATTTTTTGCGATTCCTTGGTTATCTCCCCGAAATCCAAAAGGTCCTTTGGAAGGCCCGTTACCTTGTCAATGTCAACCATTACTGCTTCTTCACGCCCCTATTTTTTTCCCCTATTAACGTAAGTATTCTCGCGATTTCCCTTCTCGTGTTCCTGATTTTTGCCGGCTTTTCCGCCCTTGTGCCCGAGGCTATTGTCGCCCTTTCCTTTGAGAGGACGTTTTTGAGATCCACGATTTTGGACTCGAGTTCCTCCACGGAATTATCCCGAAGCTGTGCAAGCTTTTTTTTGCCCATCTAATCCACTTTCCCCTTTTTCTCTGGCTCTTTTGTCTCCTTCTTTTTTGCGGGCGCCTTCTTCTTTGGCTCCGCTTGTGCCTCTTCTTTTGGCTTTGCTATTGCCTCTTCTATTTTTTCCGCCGCAGCAACTTCTTCAACTTGCGCCGCCGGCTCAGTTTGCGTTTCTTCTTTTGGCTTTGCCGCCTCAGCCAGAGCCTCTCTTTTCTTTATATAATCCCCAATCTTCTCCTTGTCCGGGAACACGGTGTCCGGCTTTACGATCTTCACTTTTATTCCAATCGCGCCCACCTTTGGATACGCCGCCGCCTTTCCATAATCAACAAGCTTTGCCTGCTCACCGACCTTTTTCATGTAACCGTGTGCTATTCTTTGCTTGCGCTTCCTTCCCGCCTTTCCGGCTATTTTTCCGCTAAGTATAATTTCAAGCCCCTGCGCCCCGGCTTCTAGGGTTTCATTTACCGCCTTGAATGTGATGCTTCTCCACGAGAACCCCCTTTCAATGAGCGCCTTCATCTTGTTCGCGACCGCCTGCGCATCGAGCTCTGGCCTTTCTATTTCCTTTATCTCAAGCTGCGGATTGTCTATGTTGAAATTCTTTTGTATCGCTTCGGTCAACTGTGAAATGTTCGAGCCGCTCTTTCCTATTGCAAGCCCCGGCCTTGTCACATTCACAACAATCCTTGTAACAAGGGGCGTCTTCACTATCTCGCTTTTGGTGAAACCCGCCCTGTCAAGTTCTTTTGCAAGATAAGCATCAAGCTCCATTTTCCGCATGCCCTGCTGTATGAAATGCTTCTCAATCATTACGCGGACACCTCCGCGTACGCGAAAAGGTTCGCGTTCAGACCTGTCCCGCTTGCAGCGGGACTAGCCCCCCACATGGTGGGGTGCAACGTAATCCCGGAGTTCCGGGAGTTCAGAGGTGTGCCATCTCCTTGCAAAATCAAAGATTTTGCGAGGCCTCGCAGAATCACAAATTCTGCAAGGTCGTTCCTATGGAACTCGATGCCACTTGCTATTTTAATTTTCATCATAATCATCATCTTGCCTCCTGAACAACTATTTCCACGTGGGTCGACTTTCTCTTCCTTCTCTTTCCCGCTATTCTTCCCTGGCTCTGGTTGGAGTTCTTATGGAACCCTTGTGATGCGAACATGTGCGTTATGAACAGGTTCTCGGAGTCAAGCCCCTTGTAATCCGCATTCGCCTTCACAGATTCCAAAAGCTCTATGATTACAACAACGGTTCTCTTCGGCCACCTTCCGATTATGCTAAAGCCCTTCGATTCTCCCTTCCTGTGCCCGACCTTCTTGTTGTATTTCCTAAGCGGCAAAAATTCCTCCTCGTTCTCTATCCTGTGCAGCCAACCAAGAGCCTTCTCGACGGTTCCTTTTTTTATGTTCGAGATAATCTCGTTGGTGTACTTTAGCGAGATGGGCTTGTTTTTCATCATCGCCGTGGCGGTCTTCGCCTTCCTGAATTTCTGCACCTGATAATTCTTTTTCACCATGTGTTTAGCCTCTTGCCGTTATTGCGGTCGAGCTTCTTGTCGCCCCTATCCCTGCCTTTCCGTGCTGGAGCCTCTTTCTTGTCAGCACGAATTCACCGAGATAGTGGCCGAGCATTTTTTCCTTGATCTCGACGTTCACAAATTCCTTTCCATTATAAACTCCAACAGTTACTCCTACCATTTCAGGAAGCACCACGTGGTCGCGGTAATGCGTCTTGACAGGTTTTGGGTATTTTCCCGAAGCAGCGACTTCTTGCGCCTTCTTCACCCTCTTCAGGAACTTCTCGTCCACGCCTTTTTTTATGCTCCTGCGCGCCCTTGAATTGCAGAACTTCGCGAAATCCTCGCGCTTCATAGCCTTCAATTCTTCGAGTTCCTTTCCCCTGAATGCAAATTCTTTTTTCGCCATATCAACACCTTGAATTTAGTTCTTCTTTCTCCTTCCTGTTCTCTTCGATGCAATGTCCCCGACCTTTCTTCCAGGCGCCGCCCTTCTTGAGGTGGACTTGGATTTTCCCGGGTGGTGGTTTGCTCCGCCGAATGGGTGGTCCTTTGCGTTCATTGCAATTCCCCGAACCGTCGGGTACTTCTTGTGCTTTGCCTTCATTGCCTTGTACTTTTTTCCCGCCTTAACAAACGGCTTGTCCCTTCTTCCGCCTGCACCAACGCTTCCAACCGTCGCCCTGCTTTCGGGGTTGAATGCCGCGGTTTTTCCGGACGGCAGCTTTACATAAACCCCTTTCTTGTCCTTTGTCATGATAAGCGCGTAAGTTCCCGAAGTGCGAACCATTGTTCCGCCATCGCCGGGGGTTCTTTCAATGTTGAATACCGGGCAGCCTTCCGCGCAGGTTCCAAGCGGCTTCACGTTGCCGATTTCCGTTTCCGCGTTCTGGCCGTACTGAACCCTTTGGTTGATGAACATTCCTTCCGCGGCAATGACCTGGCTTTCCTTGCCGTTGTCGAACACTATTTTTGCGAGCACCGCGGTCCTTGCCGGGTCATTAATCAATTCCACTACCTCGCCTCTCAATGCCTCGTCGTTTTTCATTTCGGAATAATCAACATACTTTGACCCGCCAACACCGTTTTTTCCCGCGGCGTAAACCGGGCTTCCAGAGCCCCTTCTTTGTGTTTTCAATGTTTTTGGCATTACGCGGTCACCTCCGCGTACGCGAAAAGGTTCGCGTTCAGACCTGTCCCGCTTGCAGCGGGACTAGCCCCCCACATGGTGGGGTGCGACGCAATCCCGGAGTTCCGGGAGCTCACTTCGTTCGCATTTTTCATAATTAAATTACCCCAATCTTTGTTGCTATGTCATCTGCTTTGTATTTCTTGTCAATCGTCACAATTGCCCTCTTCCTGGCCTTCATGTCCCTTTGGATGTTTACTCCGCGCACCTTTACCCCGTAGAGTTCCTCTATCGATGCCTTCACGTCCATTTTGGTCGCATTCGAGTCAATCACAAAAGTGAGCTTGTTTTCGGAATCAATCATGTTCACTGCCTTCTCGGTTATTAGCGGGTATTTGAGGACCTTTAGGTGCAAAAGTTCCCTTTCGAGTTCTTCGCGCGTCTTCTTGCCCTTCTTTGCATCCTCCTTTTTCTCGGCCTTGGCCTCTTTTTTTTCAACCACTTTTTTCTCTTCCTTCTTTTTTTCTTTGGCTTCCTTGTCCACTTTTTTTGCCTCTTTTTTTTCAGCCATGCAAAATCAAATCCTTATGCCGCAATTTTTGCCTCTTTTTTTTCCGATGCAAGCGCCTTGATTGCAGATTCCGTCCAGAGCGTTAGCCTTCCCGGCTGCGCGCCCGGCGCGAGCAAATTTGCGTTCAATGAATCAATGCAAACAACGTCAACGCCCTCGAGGTTTCTTGCGCCCTTAAACACTTGTGCCTTTTGCCCGGTGACGATTAGAACGCTTTTTCTTTTCTTGTACTTGCGCCCCCTCTTTTTTCCTTTTCCAGCGCGAAGCTGCCTTTTTGCCTTAGCTTTTTCAACGTCCGCCCAAACCCCGATTGCCTCAAGTGCCGCTTTTACGTCCGAAGTTTTTTTGCTTCCCTCGAACTTGTCCTCAATAATTACCGGGAATTTCAATTCTTCCGAAAATATGTGGCCCCTCTCTTTTGCGAGCTTTGAACTCGTGGTCGCCGCTATTGCGCTCTCGGTTGCCTTTTGCTTCTCCTTTTTGTTGATTTTTTCTTCCCATTGCTTTCCCTGCTTTGGAGGATGCGCCCTTGGGCCTCCAACAACCGCCGGGATGCCCGCGGTTTGCCCGGAGAGAATCGAGCGCCTGTTTTTTAGCTTGGGCTTTCTCGCGGTTTCCGTGTTGATAATCCTGTGCATTTGGGGCTTTCCCCTCATTCCGATGTATTCCGCGGTGTTGTCCCTTCCCGCAAGCGGTGTCGGGTAGTGGGTTTGCGCCCGTGCTGATTGTATTGCCTGGACCGCGCGCTTGATGAGCCCCATGTCAACGCTCGCAGAAAACTGCTTCGGGAGTTCCATTTCTTTCCCTTTTTTTCCATCAATTAAAATCACGTGCGCCTTCATTTTGCCTCAGCCCCTTTTGCCTTTGCCTTCGCGGCAATTTTTTCGGCTGCTTTTTTCGGCGATGCCGCATGCTGCACTCTTGGCTGCGCCAATTCATCCGTCGAACTTTGTGCCGCCTCTTTCTCGAATGTGCTCGCGAGCTTTAGGTCCGAGTATTTTTTCTGGTTCTGATTGCCAGGCCTTGTCGGGTGCCTAAGTGCAATTGGCCTCTTTGATGGCCCAGGGACAGAACCCACTATTACGAGGTAATCGTTCTTCACCACTCCGTATGCGTGGAAGCCGTTTGAAGGGTTGATTGCTTCGGGAGTGTCTCCCACAAATAGAATTCTCTTGTTGTACTCGGTGCGGTTGTGATAACCCATTCCGCCAGGCCTTGGAACCGTCCACATCACTGTTGCGGGGTGCCATGGGCTGATGGCTCCAACAACCCTGTGGTGCTTTGCCTTTGGCCTTTGAATCTTGACGTTGTGCCTTTTCACAACTCCCTGGAAACCTTTTCCCCTGGTGACGGCTTTTGCGTCGAGGAATTTTCCCGCCTCGAAAACTTCAAAAACCCTGATTTCTTTCCCGAACTTTTCCTTTGCGTAAGCGAACTGCCCCTCAACGTTCCCGCCGAGGTTAATTTCCGCCACATCCGCCTTTTTCTTGCCGATTGAGGTCATGGATGGCTGGGTTTCAGCCAAAAGAACAAGCTTAACTGTCGCACCTTTGTGCTTTTCGAGGTCCGCGAACACGGAGTAATTCGCCTCTTCGGTGTTTTTCTTCCCCTTCTTTTTGAATGCGACAATTCTTTTTCTCAAATGCTTCGAGGGCTTTTCAATGGTTGCTTCCGCGAGAACCTTAATGCCCCTAGTGGTTTTTTGGTAAAGCCTCGCGCCCAAAACTTTTATTGGAGGGCACTCGATTACGGTTGCCGGAATCATTGTATCGTGGCCGAATGTCGTGCTTTTATCATGCGAGTTCTTGCCGAAAACTTGCGTCATTCCGGCTTTGTAACCAAAAAATTCGAGGGGTTTTGCTTCCGAGGTCAGGGGCCTTGTGCGGAACCTTGACATGTGGTTCTTCGCCCTAACCCTTGGGTAATAGGCTATGCTTCCCGACCTTGGCTTGTGTCCGCCTGCCATTTTCTATCTTTCCAATCTTTTTCCTAAAATAAATTTGCACACTAAACCCAAGCGCGGCAAAAGCCACTGTTGGTTAAAAGCCGAAAATCAGAGTTTTCTGGCATTTATATCCCAGCGCGGTTCGCCTGGAATACAGTGTGCAACAACTACAATTCCTCCCCAGGAAGGCTTTAAAAAGGTTACTGCGGGGTTTTGGCAAAAACCCTTAATCGGCTGAGTATATCCGTGCTGCCAATTTCTTTGCTTGCTTCACCCTTGGGCTGCGAAAGTTTGGTAATATGCCGTAGTTCGGCGAAATTATTAAGAGGCGCAAGGCCCTTGCTTGTAATATATGCCGCGCAAAATAATCACGGTTAGAGAGTTGCATGGGGAAAAGCCGCCGCAAAACGCGCAGGCTTACGTTGATTATTTAAATGCAAAACTGGAGGGCGCGGCAGGTCCAAAAGCTCCCCGCATTACATTGGAAGAACTTGAGAGGGCGCGGCAATTAGGCAAAGAATTTACCCGCACAAAAAGGCCCGCGCAAAACCCGCAAAAGTCATCAGGAATTGTCCTCAATGAAGATGTCCGGCTTTTGGAAAGATTTGCGATTAGCCTGTCGAGGTTTGATGGCGGAAGAAAGAGGGTTTTGGGTTTGCTCGGCGACCCCGGGCGAATTCCTTTGGGCTTGCTTGAGGATGCGCACAAAAAACTTGAGCACAATTTATCCCATCGCGGGTATGCTCAAGTTAGGGCGGGCTACTCTCAAGCAGAACTGAAAAGGCTTGCACAAATTAGGGATGCTCTTGCCGCAGAGCTACGGCGCAGATAAACTAATTCACAGCCTCGCGGCCATGAGAATTAGAACAATCACGATGATTATTAGCGCGCCCAGAATTGCGAGCGCATTGTTCGAAAGGAACGCAAATCCCGTGGCAAGAAAATCCTGCTGCGGCGGCGCAGGCTCTTGCTGCGCGGGGCCGGGCGTGATTACAACCGTTACACTTGGCTTTTGGGGTTCGGGCTGCGTAGCCTTCGAGAGTTTCGTGTACTTTTGCAGCACAACATTTCCTTCGGATTCAACGTCAAAATACACTGTGCCGGTGTTTTCCTCAAGGCCGTTCACCGCAATTGCCCGTTTCCCAAAAGTCTTTGCGCTAAGTGTAAACTCTCTTGGTGAAACCGCGGCGTTTGGGGAATAAACCTTGATTGTGATTTGCTCATCGCTTGGGTTATCCACATCAAATTCAACGAACCCGGAGCCGCCCAAAAGTTCCGCGGTTGCCGGATTGTTGACCTTCACCTGAGCGAGCGTTATTCTTTTTTCCGCCCCGTTAACCCTCACATAGAAGTTCGGGGTGGTGAGCGTGCAATTTTTTCCGGATGGGAAATGCCCATCGATTTTCAAATAAGAAGTTCCGCTTTTCTGTGTGCTTGTGTTGGAAGCGTGCGCCGTGACCTTTATCATACTGGTCTGTCCCTTGAAAATCCTGCTTGGGTTTCTCGAGG
>JANLHD010000028.1 GCA_024653865.1 archaeon
GGCAAACGTTTTTAACCCAAACCAGGGGAAATTCAACCCCTCGGAAACAACCTTTTTGGGGGAGCACGGTGCCGCAAATGGAAAAAAACTATTTTTTAGAAAAATCGTATTCCTTCTGCAAATCCTCGAGCATGTCGCGGTACTTTATCGCGTTTTCAAAATCAAGGTTTTCCGCGGACTTTCTCATCAAGGCATCAAACTCCGCGATTTTCTTCACAATCTCGGACGCCCCCATATGCTTTATCCCCTTAATACCGGATTTTTTCTCGGCAATTCTCTTCACAATCTGCATGGGCGTGATATTGTGCATCTTGTTGAATTTCTCCTGCAATTCGCGCCTCTTTCTTGTGATTTCAACCGCGCTTTTAATGGACCTGGTCATTACGTCCGCGAACAAAATAACTTTCCCATTGAGATTGCGCGATGCCCTTCCAATCGTCTGGATTAGGCTTCTCTCGTCACGCAAGAACCCCTCCTTGTCAGCATCCAAAATGCATATTAGCGAGACCTCGGGAAGGTCAAGGCCCTCGCGCAAAAGATTTATTCCCACAAGAACGTCAAATTCCCCGGAGCGCAATTGGCGAATCAATTCGATTCTCTCAAGGCTCTCAATTTCGGAGTGCATGTAGCGGACCTTGATGTTTTCTTTTGCCAAAAAATCCGTGAGGTCCTCGGCCATTCTTTTTGTGAGCGTGGTTACAAGCACACGCTCCTTCTTTTTCGTCACCTGGGCAATTTCATTTAGCATCTCCTTTACCTGGTCTTTTATGGGCCTAACTTCCACAATCGGGTCCAAAAGCCCCGTGGGGCGCACAAAAAGAGGCACGATTTGCCCCGAGGACTTCAATTCGTACTCCGCGGGGGTTGCGCTCACAAACAGCACGTGGTTGAAAAATTTCTCGAACTCCTCGAACTTCAAGGGGCGGTTGTCAAAGGCGCTCGGGAGCCTAAAACCGAAATCAACCAAATTCTTTTTCCTCGCATAATCCCCGTTGTACATGGCCCTTGACTGGGGAATTGTCTGGTGGCTCTCGTCGATTATCAGCAAAAAATCCTTCGGAAAATAATCCAAAAGAACATACGGGGGCTGGCCAGGCTTTCGCTTGTCAAAGTGCCGCGAATAATTCTCAATGCCATTGCAATAGCCAAGTTCCTGCAGCATTTCAATGTCATACTTCACCCGCTTCTCGAGCCTTTGCGCCTCGAGAGGCGCAAGATTCGGAAGTGTTTGCCTAAGCTCTTCTTGAATGCTTTGAATTGCCGAATCCTGCTTTTCCTGCGGAACAACAAACTGCCTTGCGGGAAAGAGCCGCACTTCACCTAGTTCTGTAATAGTGTTTGCGGTCACGTGATCGATTTCGCTAATCAATTTGACCCTGTTTTGTGCCAGCGTAACGCGAATAATATTTTGCTCGTATGTGGGAATAATGTCTATTGTGTCGCCCCTTACGCGAAACCTTCCCGGCTCTAGAACCTGGTCGTTTCTTTCGTACTGCATTTGCACAAGCCCTGCAATGATTTTTTGCCTTGGCATTTGCTCGCCGATTTTTATTATCAGCGAGAGGTTCGAAAAGTCCTCGGGGTTTCCCAAACCATAAATGCACGAAATCGAAGCAACCACAATCACATCATTTCTCGAAGTAAGCGAGGCGGTTGCGTGCAGGCGCAATTTTTCTATTTGCTCGTTCACGGACGAATCTTTTTCAATGTACAAATCCGTTGCAGGCATGTAACTCTCTGGCTGGTAGTAATCATAATAGGAAATGAAATATTCCACCCGATTCTTTGGGAAGAATTCCTTTAGTTCGGTGTATAATTGCGCCGCGAGCGTCTTGTTATGCGCGAGCACCAAGGTTGGTTTTTGCACGTTCTGAATCAAATTCGCCATCACAAAGGTCTTTCCGGAGCCCGTGATTCCCTGCAGGGTCTGGCGCGAATGCTTCGCATAGCCTTCTGTGAGGCTCTTTATCGCCTCTGGCTGGCCTCCCGCAGGCTCGAATTCGGACACAAGTTCGAAGGGCATAACAATAATTTTCGCAGGGAAGGGAATTAAAAGATGGCGGAAAACACAAGGATATATTTGCTACAGTTCTACGGCAAATATTGCACTTTTATATTCAGAATTGACTTAATTTGGATATGGGTTTTCACAAAAATAGCGAGTATTTTTCAAATGTTGAAAAGACAGTGTATAAGGCAGGGGAAGAGATTTCTGCAGGTTTGAATTTATTGCAGAAAATCGACAAGCCTATTGTCACTTTTTTTGGTTCTCATAGGGTTGCATCATCTCACCCTAATTACGTACATGCAAAGGATTTGGCAAAAGGTTTAGGTGAAAGAGGTTTTGCTATCGCAAGCGGTGGAGGGCCTGGCATAATGCATGCTTCCAATTCTGGCGCCATGGAAGCTAATGCCCCTTCACTAGCATTTAAAGCCGAGTTGTTAAAAGGAGAAAAAGTGACTGATAAGATTTTTACAGACGAACTATCGTTTCATTTTCTTTTTGTCAGGCGTTTTATAATGTCAATTAAAAGTTCGGCTTTGATTTTTTATCCGGGTGGTTACGGCACACTTAATGAATTGTTCGAGTACGCCGTCCTTATGCAGACCGGGATAGTTGATACAATCCCCCTAATTTGCGTGAATAAGAATTATTGGAATGGCCTGTTCAATTGGTTGAAGAAAAACCCTTTAGAAAAAGATTATTTTATTCGAGGAGAAAACGATTTGGATTTATTGCATTTTATTGATGACAAAGACGAGATTTATTCTCTTTTAAAAAAATAAATATTTGATCCTGTGAAGCGATAATTAATGCAGTACAAAGAACTCAATGAATATATTTGTTGCTTTTGAAGGGCGAAAAAAGAAATGCTAAAAAAATGAAATGCGCATAAAATTCGTGTGATTGCAAAGGATGAACTCGTTCTCCAAAGCCCTGCATTCGTGAACAGGGGCAAAATCCCTGCTGAATTCACCTGCGACGGAAACAACCAAAACCCGCAGCTCGAAATCGGCGGAATACCCGCAAAGGCAAGGACACTCGCGCTCATAATGGAGGACCCCGACGCGCCTTCGGGAAACTTCGTGCACTGGGTCGTATGGGACATCCCGCCACTTCTTAAAATAGAAAAAAACAGCATTCCCGGAACCGTTGGAAAAAACAGCGACAGCGAAAACAATTACATTGGCCCCTGCCCACCCGGCGGAACGCACAGGTACTACTTCAGGGTATACGCGCTGGACAAATACCTCGACCTCGATGACGCATACGGAAAAACGGAGCTTGAAAAGGCGATGAAAGGCCACGTGCTCGCAAAGGGCGAACTATTGGGTTTCTATTCAAGGCAATAGTCCCGGATAAACTTATTTCCACATCTCCTCCATTTTCACTCCAAGCCACTAGTGAATTCTTGGAATCTATAAGACCCATTGACTTTTCCTATACCATTCTTTTGTATGAGTTTCGTCCAAAATTTCCAATACCCCTTTGAGCATCGGACAACATTTAAATATGAAAAAAGGGTATTAGAATCAAATGCCATTGAATGAGGATGATGCCTACTGGCTGAGAAGGAGC
>JANLHD010000030.1 GCA_024653865.1 archaeon
AGCGAGGAGCTTGGCGCACCAACAGTCCTGCAATGCGCAAGCATTTCCTTAACCGCCCAGCAATACTCAGCCCTGCCATCCGCCTGGATTTCAGAGCCAAACCAGACCCTAAACACACAGGCAAAGGTCTTCATTTACAGGAACCAGGAAGGCAACAAGCTCTTCTTGTTCAATAAGGCGGCTAATGACTCTTTCCTTGTCAAGCTCTACTTTGACACACAAAATGTTTCCGACCTCAAGCAGGTTTACTCCTCAAAAGGAGTAAGAATATTCGAGTACACAAAATGAAAAGGTTTTGAAAACCATGCAAATTGATGCGGCCCTTTTTGGTTCACTTGCAATCATATTCGCCTGCGCATATGCGCTCACTTATTTTGTCACGCCGGTAATGATTCGCAGGATGGTGCGCAGGGGCATCACGGGAAAAGACATGAACAAGCTCAAGTCCGAACCCATTGCCGAACTTGGCGGAATCTCCCCAATGCTGGGCGTCTCGCTTGGCCTCATAATTTCAATCTTTCTCTTAATCTACGCGGGCGTCATAGACTTTAGCCTCACTATTCTTTTTGCATCATTTCTCACCATCATGCTCGTTGCATTCATAGGCGTAATCGACGACCTCATTGGGTGGAAAAAAGGCATCAGGCAATGGCAGCACGCATTGTTTCCGCTTTTTGCCGCGCTCCCCCTAATGGCCGTGCAGGCGGGAACCGACTTTGTCGTCCTGCCGTTCATAGGCCCTGTCTCAATCGGAATATATTATTCGCTAATTGTGATTCCCCTGGGAATCACCGGCGCTAGCAACGCATTCAACATGCTAGCCGGCTTCAACGGCCTCGAAGCCGGCCTTGGAATCATAATAATCTCCACCCTCTCAATTATCGCCTTTCTCACAGGCCAGGTTGAGGCGCTGATAATCGGCGTTGCAATGATTGCCGCGCTTCTCGCATTCCTAAAATACAATTGGTTCCCGGCAAAAGTTTTCGGCGGAGATTCATTGACCCTAATGATAGGCGCAACAATTGCCACCATGTCGATTGTTGGCAACATGGAAAAAATCGGCATGAGCATCATTGCCCTGCACTGGATAGAATTGGCATTCAAGGCAAAGCACAAGGTCCAGAGCGAAAACTTCGGCATGCCGCAAAAAGACGGAACGCTAAAGCCAGACCCGCGCGGCGGCTCTCTCACGCACTTTATTATGGGCCTTGCGCCGATGACGGAAAAGCAGGTTGTCCACGTGTTCCTCGCGCTCCAGCTCGCAATCTCGGCCATCGTGTTTCTCTTGTTTTATTTCGTCCTCTTCTGACATTCCCAACTAATTGCCAAACGTCAGACTTAAATAACACAAAAGCCAACCATATTCCAAAATGAAGCACAATTTTCTCATCGCAATTCTTCTTCTCCTGCTTATTCCGCAGGTTTTTGCCGAAGGTTCGCTTTCGGGCGCCATTACCTCGCAGGCAGAGGTTTTTTTGCACCGCCTAACTGTTGGCCCCTCAACTACCCAGTACGTTACCTCCTCGGATTTTGCGAACAGCAGTGAACTCCAAAAAATAGCCCCCGGGATTTCTCCCGAGAATGTGTGCATGAGCCTTGGAACTTTTCGCTCCGACCCGGATTGGCTTTTGGGCACGAACGGCGAGTCAATTAGGTACGCGGGTTCAAAGGACCAGGGCCTTGAGTTTTTCGTTTTCTGCGAAAAGGGCTCGAAACTTTTGCAGGCCGCCCAATTCTTTCCCGGAAACAAAATAAGCGAAAAATTCATGGCTCATTGCCCGCAGGTGGATTCGGAAAACGAGCAGCAGGCGTGCATAATAGTGCTCTCAAAGTACTCCCCCGTGGCTCCCGACGGCTTTTCGATTGCCTACCAGGTGTTTTTTATCTTTGCCGTGCTTGCCATTCTCCCGTTGCTCTTTTTGTTCAGGGCAGATGACTTGAACCTCAAGCTCTTGAACCTCATAAAACTCGTTTTTTTGGTTTCAATGTTCGTCGTGTTCTATTTCCTCGGATTCATACTCTCGGTCATGGCAATGGTGCTCTTGCTCTTCTTTTTCTTCGTTCAAATAAACCTCTCGCTCGCCCCAATAGTTCTTGGCCTGCACCAAAACGAGGCGCCGATAGTTCGACTCATGCTAAAGGCGGTTCTGGTTATGGAGGCAATCGGCCTTTTCATCGCCCTTTTGCTCATAAGCCCCTTCATCTGAACGCGCAAACCGCAATTCTGCCAGGTTTTGTTTGGGTTTTGCAAACTTGCAAACAAAAAATAGTTAAACCTTGCAATAGGAAAGGATATACAGGTGATTTTAGTGGGAATATTTGATGGAATTTTTGGTAAAAAGAAGGCAACAAAAGAAACAATCGCGAACGCTGTAAAAGGAAAAGGAAACCCGGGAAAATTCAGTTACCAAGGAAAAAAATAAGGGTAACTATTCGGCAAAAAAAGCCTAAATCCGATTTTTTTTTGTATGCGGTAGTTAGCTGCCCTCTTTTCAAATTTGGCATCGCAAAAATTGCGCTGCTATTATTACTTTTAATTAGGCGGAGCTTAAAATAAAAGAAAAAGTGATTAGCAGCGTCTCGGGCGCTCCATTCTAAAGAACAGTGCAAACCGAATCGCTGGCAGTCTTAACTTCTGTGTTCGGAAAGGGAACAGGTGTTTCCCTGCCGCTTTGGCCGCTAATCAATACCTAATGCGTTGTGCAAGGTTTAAAAAGCTAATTATTTTTTCGCCTTGACCTTCGCCTCGGTTTTGGCCGCCTTCTTGGGCTTCTCCGGGGCATTGATTGCGCGGATCATTTTTGCGGCTTTCCTCAGTCCCTTTTTGAGGAGTTCCTCGTTCTTTGCGCCCGCACAAATGAGCTTTCCGTTCTTGAACAAAAGCAAGGTTAGCTTGGGGTCGTGGATTCTCAGGATTGCGCCCGGGAATTGTTCGGGTTCGTACTCGACGTTGTCAGATTCCATCGCGGTCTTGAAGAGATCGAGCGTCATGTTGAGGTTTGCCGTGGCGACCAGGTTGACGACGGTGTATTTCGCGTTCTTCTGGACCTTCACGTTCTTTTGTATCTCGTTGATCATTTTCGAGGCCTTGTAGATTGCCTGCGGGATCTGCGCCTCGTTGCTCGCGCCCGAGCAAATTACTTTCCCGTTCTTGAACAAAAGCATCGAGACCTTGGGCTCCTTGAGCTTTAGGATTGCGCCCGGGAATTGTTCGGGTTCGTACTCGATGTTCGGAATTGTTATTGCAAGATTGTATAGGTCTATGGTTGTATCCAAGTTGGCCGAAGCCACGATG
>JANLHD010000031.1 GCA_024653865.1 archaeon
CCCCGGTTCCTGGTGGAGTCGGGCCAATGACAATAGCTAGCCTTATGAAAAACACAATAGAAGCTTGCAGGGAGCAGGAAAATGCCTAAACTTCGCCTCGCAATAATGGGTTCCACCAGAGGAACCGACATGCAGGCAATCATTGACGCAATCAAGCAAAAAAAATTGGACGCAACAATCGAACTCGTGGTTTCGGACAAGAAAGACGCACCCATACTCGAGCGCGCACGAAGGGCAAGCATTGAAACCGTGTACGCGGATTACAAAAAATTTGCCTCACGCCCCGAAACAGAAAAATGGGTTGCTGAGCAACTGAAAAAAAAGATGGTGGACCTCGTGCTTCTAATTGGGTACATGAAAATTCTCTCTCCATATTTTGTGAATGAATTTGTGCACAGGATTTGGAACATCCACCCCTCGCTTCTTCCCAAATACGCGGGCGGAATGGACACCAATGTCCACGAACAAGTGCTAAATGCGGGGGAAAAAGAAACAGGGTGCACCTTGCACGAGGTTTCAAAAGAAGTTGACACGGGAAAAATAATAATGCAGAAAAAAGTTAGGATAGAAAAGGGCGAAAATGCAGATTCTTTGAAGGAAAAGGTGCAAAAAGCCGAGCAGGAGTGCCTTTTGGAAGCGCTTAAAATGGTTATTGATGGCAAGATTGTTATTGGTGAGCAAAAGTGAAAATTAAATCCGCAATAATATCTGTTTCAGACAAAAAAGGCCTTATTGAGTTCGCGTCGGAGCTCGCAAAGAACGGCGTGAAAATCATTTCCTCAGGCGGCACCCATTTGGCGCTCGAAAAGGCGGGAATTTCGGCAACCAAAGTCGAGGATTTCACTGGCTTTCCGGAAATGCTTGATGGCCGGGTAAAAACACTTCACCCAAAAATACACGCCGGAATTCTTTCGAAGAGAAACAAGGAGCACCTCGCGCAATTGGAAAAGCACAAGCTCGAAACAATCGACCTCGTGGTCGTGAACCTCTACCCCTTTGTGGAAACCGTGCGAAAAAAAGGCGTCTCCTTAGAGGATGCAATCGAGAACATTGACATTGGCGGCCCCACAATGATTAGGGCCGCGGCAAAAAACCACGAAAGCGTGGGCGTAATAGTTGAACCCGGGCAATATGAAAAAGTGCTTTCCGACCTTCGCGCGAACGGTTTTGCGCTCTCGGAAAAAATGAAAAAAGAGCTCGCAATAGAGGCGTTCGAGCACACCGCGTTTTATGATGCAACGATTTCAAGGTGGCTCAACACTCACATGGGCGGAAAAAAATTCCCAGAAAAGCTCTCGCTCGGATTTGAATTGAAAGGAACTTTGCGCTACGGCGAGAACCCGCATCAAAAAGCCGCGGTTTATGAAAAGCCAATCCGCGGATGCACCGGCATAATGGATGCCGAGCAATTTAACGGAAAGGAACTCTCATTCAACAATTACAATGATTCGAACGCCGCAATAGAACTTTTGAAGGAATTCAACGAGCCCGCGTGCGTAATTGTGAAGCACGTAAACCCCTGCGGCGTTGCGGTTTCCGAAAAAATTTCGGATGCCTTTGCAATGGCACTTGAATGCGACCGCGAGAGCGCTTTTGGAGGAATTATTGCCCTTAACCGCGAGTGCGATTTGGCAACTGCAAAGCAAATAACCTCGTTTTTCAACGAGGTGGTAATAGCCCCAGGCTATGCCACCGAAGCGCTCAAAGAACTCAAATCCAAGCAAAATCTGCGCATATTGGCGGTCGAAAACATTTGCAAAAACAAGGATTCACTCGATTTTCGCCTCGTAAAGGGCGGTTTGCTGGCACAAGACGAGGACACAATCGGCGGGAAAAAATGGGAAAACAAGACAGGAATTGATGCGCAAAAAGGCACGGCGAAGGATTTGGAATTTGCCTGGAAAGTTGCGGCGCACGTGAAAAGCAACGCAATCGTGCTCGCAAAAAACAATGCAACAATAGCAATAGGAGTTGGCCAAACATCAAGGGTAAAGGCAACGCAGCAGGCAATCGCACATGCCCAGGGCAAGGCAAAGGGCTGCGTGCTCGCGTCCGATGCGTACTTCCCCTTCAAGGATTCAATCGAACTCGCGGCATCCGCGGGAATCAGTGCGATTGTGGAGCCGGGCGGCTCAATAAAGGATGCCGAAGTAATCGAAGAGGCAAAAAAAAAGGGAATCGCGCTTTTTTTCACGGGCGAGCGGCACTTTAGGCATTAATTAAACAGGCGTGCACTGCGCCTCAATTTCCATGGTAGGGCACTGCGAACCAAAGAGCCATTCGCAACGTCGATGCGCGAAAATAAATCTGATTTTTTACTTTAGAACCGAGTGACATCCGAATCCGTAACAAGCAAATCCATTTTCTGGTCGTGCCCTTCGGCCGGAAGTTCCGCAACAACCTGGAATGAAAACGCATACCCGATTCGCAGCGCGTGCACCGACTCTACGGAAAAAAGCCGGTCATAAAACCCTTTCCCCCAACCCAGCCTGTGGCCGTCCAAATCGAATGCAATTCCCGGGACAATAATTGCATCAAGCGAAGAAACATCAATGGGCTGCGCCTCAATTGGCTCATCAACGCCGAACACGTTTTTTTTGTAAATTGATTCCGAAAAAATTTGGGAAAAAAACATCGCCCCATCCGGGCCGCTCGGATCCTTCACCGGCACGAAAACTTTTTTCTGCAAAAAAAGCAGTTTCTCTATCACCGGCTTGGTTGACAGCTCCGCCCCGAATGAGAGGTAAACTCCTATGCGCTCGGCGGAGGAAAATTCCGAAACCGAAAAAAGGTTATTGCAGGCGGCAAGGCCAAACTTTTCCGCCTCCTGCCTTGAAAGCGAAGACCTGCGCGATTCCATTTCCGAACGAATTGCCTGCTTGTCCATTGTCACCTTTCCAGTGCCCTTTTTCCTATATCATTGCGGGCTTGCATCCCTTCAAAATTAATCTGCGAAACCCCGGTGTACGCGGCATCGATTGCCGCCTTGATTGTATCGCCCGTGCCGACGACCCCAAGCACGCGCCCGCCGTTCGTGGTTACTTTTCCGTTGGCAAGTTTTGTGCCGGCGTGGAACACCAAAACGCCCTCGAAAGCAGATGCATTTTCTAGGCCATCGATTTGCTTTCCCTTTTCATAAAAGCCGGGGTAGCCGCCCGCGGCAATCACCACGCAGCACGCGGGGTTCTTGCCCCACTTTATTTCCACATCGCCCAGCGTGCCTTTTATGCACGCGAGCATAATTTCTACCAAATCAGATTCAAGGCGAGGAATAATGCACTGGCACTCGGGGTCGCCGAATCTGGCATTGAACTCAAGCACCTTGAGTTCCTTGCCATTAACCATGAGCCCGGCATAGAGCACGCCCTTATATGGGGTGCCGCGCCTAGCCATTTCATCCACAACAGGCTGCATCACCTCCTTCATTATTCGCCCCTCAAGCCCATTGACCACGGGGGCGGGAGAATATGCGCCCATGCCGCCGGTATTGGGGCCAACATCATTGTCAAATATGCGCTTGTGGTCCTGGCTTGAAACCATCATCTTCACATTCTTACCGTCACAAAATGCGAGAATTGACGCCTCTTCGCCCTCCAAAAGTTCCTCAATCACTATCCGAGAACCCGCTTTTCCGAAAATAGTTTCCTGCAGCAATGAGTTCACTGCGGACATTATTTCGCCGCGGTTTTGGCAAATAAAAACCCCTTTTCCCGCTGCAAGGCCGTCTGCCTTTACCGCGGCTTTTTGGAAACCCCCCACAACCATTTGCGCTTCATCAATGCCGGAAATAACCTCGTACCTTGCGGTGGGAACTTTTGCGGCAACCATTATCTCCTTTGCAAAGGCTTTCGAGCCCTCTATCATTGCGGCATTTTGCTTCGGGCCGAAGGCAAGGAGCCCCGCTTTTTCGAATTGATCCACAATGCCCGCAACAAGCGGAGCCTCGGGGCCCACGACGGCCAAATCAATTTTTTCTTTTTTTGCGAATTTTATGAGCGAGGCAATGTCATCCGCGGAAATGTCGACATTCTCTGCGACCTCTCTTGTGCCAGCGTTTCCGGGGGCACAAAAAACTTTGGTCACTTTTGGGCTCTGCGAGATTTTCCACGCGAGGCAGTGCTCGCGGCCGCCCGAACCGACTATTAATATTTTCATAATAGCAAGGAATGGAAAAAAATGTTTTATTCACTCATACGTCCTAACTGTTTCAAGGCCGCGCTCGTGCCTATCAAGCGCCTTAACCCTTAGCTTTTGCCCCCACTCCGACGGGTACTCGCCCGTTACGCAAGCTAGGCACAAATCATTCTTGCCGTTCTCGATGCCGATTGATTTCACAAGGCCTTCGAGGGTCATGTACCGCAACGAGTCAACGCCGATATCGCGCGCGATCTTTTCGACAACATCCGCATCCACGTCCTCAAACCCAGCGCGATTCAATTGCTCCTTGTTCGAATGCCTGTTCGCAATCAGTTCGCCGATGGTTGACATGTCAATTCCATAAAAGCACGGGCTGCGTATCGGCGGGCAGGAAACGCGCATGTGAATTTCCCGAACCTTCCCCTTCTCGCGCAAATATTTCACAAGCGCCTGCGAGGTCGAGCCCCGAACAATAGAATCATCAACCAAAATAACTTTTTTGTCGCGCAAAATTGCCTTGTTCACGTTGAACTTTTCCTTAATCCGGTCCATTCTGTCCTGGCTCTCAATAAAGGTCCTGCCCACATACCTGTTCCTAATGAGCCCCTCCATTGCAGGAAGCCCCATGGTGTGCGCGTACGCATCAGCCGCGGGCTTTGCTGTGTCCGGAACCGGGACCACGATGTAATCCCCGCTTTTCACGTTGAGGTCCTCGAGCTTTGCGAGCTGCTCCCCGAGGCGCCAGCGGGTCTGGTAAACCGAACGCCCGTCGATCACCGAAGCAGCATTGGCGAAGTAAACCCACTCGAACATGCAGTGCGCATTTCTCTTGCTTTTTGCGAACCTCTTAATTTGCGCCTCGCCATTATCAACTATTAGCATCTCCCCGGGCTTCATCGGCGTGATGCCGTTTGTGACAAGATTCGCCATGGCAACGCTCTCCGAAGCCGCGCCCACAAATTCGTCCGAAACCGAATAGCAAAGCGGCCTGATTCCAAGCGGGTCGCGCGCCGCAACAAGCCTGCCTTCCGCATCCAAATAAACCGTGTTATAAGCTCCGTCAAAAATCCCGGAAAGGCTCTCGAACATTTTGGGAAGCGGCTTTTTTTTCTCCCCCAATTGCTCCTTTTCAAGAAAGTGCATTATAAGCTCCGTGTCCAGGTTGCGCACAAGGTGGTACTGCTTTTTTTCGAGCTGCTCTTTTAATTCCGCGAAGTTCGCGAGGTTTCCGTTGAACGCGAACTTCGCGGAATTAAAAGAGCAGCTCGAAAAAAAGCAGTACCACCTTGTGCGCAACCTGGACACGGAGC
>JANLHD010000035.1 GCA_024653865.1 archaeon
GTTGCAACAAACCCAAATATTGACGCCGCGGAAAAAGCCCGGATAATTCTGCTCGAAACCGAAAAATTGGCGCGTGAAATGAGGGTAACACACAAAAGAACCGACATATCGAGAACCGCAGTGCTTAGCGCAGTATTTGAGCTCCCAGAAATCAGAAGCAAAATAGACGAAAATACAATGAACTACCTTAGGTCGCCAAAAAAAATCCAATTAGGCAGGTCAATGGGCCAGAGCAGAAGCACCGCTGAAAGAAAGGAAAAACGAATCCACGGGAGCATACCAAAATCACGGGCAAGGCGGGGCAAAAGATGAACGAAAAGGAAAAGCTCGCAATTGAATTGCAAAGGATCGGCGCCGTGAAATTCGGCATATTCACCCTCAAAAGCGGCCTCAAGAGCCCGGTGTACGTCGACCTTCGGCTCCTTATTTCCGAGCCGCAGGTTTTGAGGCTCGTTGGAAAGGCGCTCGCGCAAAAGGCGGAGGAGGAAAAGCTCGAGTTTGACGTGATCGCGGGAATACCCTTCGCGGCAATCGCGATCGCGACCTCGGTCTCGCTTGAAAAGAATTGGCGCATGGTTTTCCCGCGCAAGGAGCAGAAGGATTATGGCACAAAAAGGCTCGTGGAAGGAAAATTCTCGAAAGGGGAAACCTGCCTTGTAATTGACGACCTCATCACGGACGGAGCAAGCAAGTTCGAGGCAATAGGCCCGCTAGAAAAAGAGGGTTTGAAAATACACGACATTTTGGTTTTGGTCGACCGCGAACAGGGCGGAAAGAAGACACTTCTAAAGGAAGGGTATCATTTGCACAGCGTGTTCAAAATAACCGAGCTGCTCGAAATTCTCCACGTGCACGGAAAAATCGAGGACATTTATTACGAGAGCGCGAAGGAATATTTTGCGAATCCCGAAAGGTGGAACGGATGATACTTATCGCGAACAAAGTGAGCAAGGCCGCTCTGAAAGAGCGTCCATCGTACCTCACCCCCCTAAGAGGGTTCAGTCCATTCATGGACCGAACAGCCGAAACTGTGAAGTGGAAAGGTGCTTGAAAATGGGCCTCATGAAAATCGACAGGGGAATAATGCCGGCGTGCGATTTCGACGACATCAAGCTTTTTGAAAAGCTCGTGAAGGAAACCGATTCGATTAGGGGCATTAGCTCATATAAAATCGGCTTCGAACTCGGGCTCAAATATGGATTGCCAAAAGTCGTGAAAGTTGCGAGAAAGCACACCAAAAAGCCCCTGGTTTATGACCACCAGAAGGCGGGAACAGATGTCCCTTTCACGGGGGAAAAATTTGCGGCGGTGTGCAGGCAGGCGGGAATTGACATCGTGATTCTTTTTCCGCAGGCAGGTCCGCACACAGAGGCGGAGTGGATCAAGGCGTGCCAAAAGGAAGGGCTAGGCGTAATTGTGGGCGGCGAAATGACGCACCCAGGGTACTTGGAGAGCGACGGCGGCTTTTTGGGGGATGACGCGCCAATCAAAATGTACTCGATTGCAATTGAGCACGGGGTAAAGGATTTTG
>JANLHD010000038.1 GCA_024653865.1 archaeon
CCTCCACGTCCTTCGAGGAGAGCGGCTTGAAACGAAACACGACGCATCGCGATTGTATGGGCTCTATTAGGCGCGAGGAATAATTGCATGAGAGTATGAACCTGCATGTGCGGGAGTATTTTTCCATGGTCCTGCGCAGGGCCTGCTGTGCGTCGGTTGTGAGCGCGTCGCTTTCGTCGAGAAAAATTATTTTGAACCCGTAATCAAAAGCAAGTGTGCGCGCAAAATTTTTGATAGTTTCGCGCACAACATCTATTCCGCGCTCATCCGAGGCGTTTAGTTCCAAAAAATTCTGCGAAAAGCTCGGGCCGAAAAATTCTTTTGCAATAGCAACAGATGAGCTTGTTTTTCCGACTCCCGCGGGCCCGGAGAAGAGCAAATTCGGGAGGGTTCTTTGCTTCACGTAGCTCTCTAGCCTTTTTGTGATGTCCTTTTGCCCCACGACTTCTGCAAGGGTATGCGGCCTGTATTTTTCAATCCACGGCAATTCAATGGGATCGGCCATAAAACCAATGGAAATCATAATAGTTATAAACCAATTGCGGCCCATTTCCCTTGGGGTTTTTGATGGATTCGGGCTATCTCAAGGTTTTGTTTGTTTTCGTTCTCACCTATGCCGCAATGGTGATTTTAGGGTCCTTTACCGCCCTTCCGGATTTTTCGCTTTCGCTTGATTTCGGGCGCCTTGATTACACAATTATTTTGCTTCCTGTGACTGGCTTTTTTTTCGTTTACATGGTTCTTCCCTGGGCCGAGCAGGAACTTGGGTTTGGAAAAATTTTCCTGTATGCATTTCCCGCAATTTTCACGATTTTTTCTTACGTCGCGTTTTACGTCGCATTGAGCTATTATTTCGGCAACCAGGCTTCGCTTTCCGGGATAACCATGCAGGATTTCATCACAAGGTACAACCTGGATTTTTTTTCGCTGTTCATTAATTCGAGTTTTGTGTATTTTGTGATTGCGGGCGTTGGCGGCTGGGGCGCGAGGCTGCTCATGGTGAACTTCGACGAGCCGGAAGTGAAGCCAGCCAAGAAGGCAGCGAAAGTGCAGGTTCACGAAGTCGAACTCGACGCTTAGTGCGCGAGGTGTTTTTTTGAGGATTCATGTCGAGGGTTATGGCTGTTCCATGAACCGCGCGGACACCGAGGCGATTAAGGGCCACGCGCTTGCGAATTCTTTTTCCGAATCGGCTCCGGGAAATGCGGATTTTTTGGTCATAAATACCTGTGCGGTGAAGGAGCAGACTGAATTCAAGATGCTCCAGCGAATCCGCGAATTGAACAAAATAGCGGAGGAAAAAAATTCGCAGCTAATAGTGTTCGGGTGCCTCCCGAAGATAAATCCCGCATTGGTCGAGGGGCTTTCTTCGAACATCATTCAAATGGGCCCGGATCTTGTGAAGCTTTCGCAGGTCCTTGGGATTAGGGAAGAGGAGTTTTCTCCCGGGATAATGCCGGCTGGCGATAACCCGCATATTTCCATACTGCCGATTTGCAGGGGGTGCACGAATTATTGCACTTTTTGCGGCACAAAGTTCGCGCGCGGGAACATTAAAAGTTACCCGATAGAGCTGCTAAAAAATCGCTTTGAGGAATCGCTCGAAAACGGGGTCCGTGAATTCTGGCTCACCGGCCAGGACAGTGGCGCATATGGGCTTGATATGAATTCCTCGCTTCCAAAACTTTTGGAGTCCTTTCTCGAAGTAAAGGGCGATTTTAGGATTAGGATTGGCATGATGAACCCGCATCATTTGAGGCGCATTTACCAAAGCCTCATTCCGCTTTTTTCCGACCCGCGCATTTACAAATTCCTTCACGTTCCCCTCCAAGCGGGTTCCGAGCGCGTGCTAAGGGAAATGCGAAGGGGCTACACGAGCGCCCAATATGAGGGGCTTGTGAAAATGCTGAAAAAAGACGTTCCGAATATCACGATTGCAACAGATGTGATAGTCGGCTTTCCCGGGGAGACCGAGGATGAATTTCTCAAGACCCTGAAAATTTTGAAGGCAACAAAGCCCGATATAGTGAACATTTCAAGGTTCGGTTCCCGCCCGGGGACAGTTGCCGCCTCCATGCCGGGGCAGTTGCATGGCAGGGACAAAAAAGAGAGGAGCAGAAAGCTCACCAGTGTTTGCAGGGCACTTTCTTTCCAGGCTAATAGGAGGATGGAAGGGGCAAAGGAGAGGGTTTTTGTCTCCGAAAAAGGCCAAAAGGGGAGGTTTGTGGGCAGAACCTCGAATTACAAGCCAGTAATCGTCTCTTCCGACCTGCGGGGCAGGTTTATAGATGTCGAGATTACGGGCGCATACCCTTCGTATTTGGAGGCCAGGGTTTTGGAGGGAGAAAAAGCATTTTTAATATCTTCCAAGCCATAATCACGTAGTTTGGGGGTCCTTTAGATGGGTTTTATAGAAGCCATAGGGAGTTATAGGAAAAATTTGTCCACTGCATTTAGCTTTGCGATTTTGCTGGTTTTTGTGCTCCCATTCGTGTGGCTTTCGAACACGATTGTCTCTTCGGGCACAACAATGATTGATTATGGTTTTTTGAGGGACAACCCAATTGATTCGCTTTTGCTTTTGCTCACGGCGCTTTTGTTTTTGTATTTTTATTCGCTCTTTGTGTGCCTCATAGTTTTTTCCGTGAGGCGCGATTTGAGCGAGGTGCGGGTCTCCCATTTTTTGAACGAGAAAATCCACGCCCACGCACTCAAGTATTTCGTTTTCCTTTCCGCATTCACCATAATCGGCGCGGTGCTTTCGGCAATATTGGTCTCATATGGCGTGCCGCCGATTTGGCTGAACCTTGTAATCTTTTTGGTTTCGTCGTCTTTCTTATTCCTCTCGCAGACAATTGTTGTTGATGAGGAGAGCCTGGGGGCAAGCGTGGCATCTAATTGGGATTTCATTTCAAGGCACCCCCGGGATTTTTTGGCGGTGATGCTATTTGGCATTGTGAGCGTGTTCGCACTGCAGTTGGTGGAGTTCATGATAGATTACGTGGTGCTTGTGGGCAACTTTGTTTCCCTATTCATTGGCCTTGTGTTCTTGGTGCCTTTCATAGAGGTGCTCAAGACAAGGATTTACATGGAGCGCTTTTCGCTCATAAAGAATTATCATTCCCCTCCAGGGTCACTGCGTTGACCTCTCCTAGCAGCCTCTCGGCTTCCTTGTATGATGCAGTGCGGTAGCTGAACCCAAAGAGCCTCTTTGTTCTGGACGATGCGTCAAAAAGGATTTTTTGCACCCCTTCCGCAGATTCGCTTTGCCCGAATCTTTTTTCCGAAAGCGCGGGCTGCATCCACATTGCCCCAAACTCCGTTTTTTGTGCCGTGAGCATGATTCTTTCCGCGGTTTTTGCGGGCGCCTGTGAAATTTTCGCCAAATCCGAAATTCCCGCGAGCGCGATTGCGTTCCCGTGGTCTTCCAATTCTTTTGGCCCGATTTTTTTTGCGAGGTTTTTTTGTTTTTCTTCCGCAAGGCCCTGGATGATTTCAAGTGTTGCGGAAAATTTTTCCATGAAAGATTCCTCGGAATCGGATTGCTCAATTAGCCGCCAGAGGTTTATTCCGGTGAGCGAAACAAGCCCTTTTTGGCCCACGAGCACATGCCCGCCCGCAAACCCTGTTACATGGTCCTTGGAGTTGTTGAGTATTTTCGCTCCGTCCGAGAGCGTTTTTTTGTCCAGAAGCTTTAGCTGGAACTTCGAGTCTATTGCAACCATTTGCTTCAAGTGCGCGGCCTTGTCCTTTAGCATTGCGTTTGCCGCCGCGAATGCGCTTTTTTTGCGGTTTGAAATTCCCTGCCACTGGTCATCAGAGTACAGTGCGAGTTCGCAGGCGCGGGTTTTTTTTGTGATGGAAATTATTTTTGAGAATGCCCTTGTCTGTTCGGCCGCCTTTTGCTGTGTGTTCATTGCCTCCTTTTCCGCGAGCGCAAAGTTGATCGCCTTGATGGTTGTCGGCACGCTTGCGATGGAGTCTGTTTCGCAGGCCGCGAGTGCGATGTCCTCTTTTTTTCCCGAAAAAAAATTCGAGGTGCAGAATAATTTGGTAGAGTATCCTTCGGGGGCATAAATGTGTATTGCGCCGTCGTAATGCAATTCGCGCGCTTTTTTCGGGATTGCCGCCGCCCAGTTGTATTCGCGCAGAATTTCGGGGTTCTCAAATCCCGCGCGCTCGAGCTTCTTTTTTACCTCGAAGAGCGGCATTCCGAGGCGCGAGTATTCCGCGTGGACTTTTTCGTGGCCGTACTCGAGCAGTTTCACGTTGACCATTTCGCGTATTATTTGCGTGTTTAAATAATCTATGCGCAAATCCTTTATCTTGTCCTCGACTTCTCCGCCGATTTTTTCCGCGACATGCCTGCTCACGTTGGTTTCTTTCAGCAGTGACTTGATTATGTTGCCGCGGTCGAAGGGCTGCCTTTTTTCGGCGCTGGTGTAAACGTTCATCCTCTCAAAGGAGAGGAATGTTTTTGCCGCTTCGGGGTTTAATTCCAAGAGCATGTCCGCGGCTTTTTTTTTGAGCGCTGCCTCGCCCCCGGGGGTGTTTTCGAGTTCTTTTAGCACCTTTAGGATTTCCCATTTTGTGGCGCCGCTTTCCTGGCACTCGAATGCTATGCGCTGGAGCACTTCCCTTATTGGTTTTCCCGGTTCCATTGAAAGAATTTGGCGTGAAAATGGTCTTAAGCCAAACCCCCCTCATTCGGAAATTTAACTTTTAAATGCTTTGGTGGGTATAGATGTTAATTCTGTGGGGTTGTTTGGTTTGGAAACTCTTGACAAGGTGGATCATAAAATCATCAGTATGCTTCTTGAGGACGGCAGGGCTTCCTTTAGCGCGATTGCCTCGGAGGTCAAGCTCACCGATGTGGCGATTAAAAAGCGATTTGAGAGGCTAAAGCGCAAGGGCATTGTGAACGCGATTTCGGCTGACCTTAACCTTCGGGTTTTGGGGTATGAGAACCCGATTTTTGTGCAGATACGCTCCGAACTTTCCAAGAACAAGGATGTCATAAAAAAGCTAAAGGACCTCGATTATGTGCTCGAGATTTCCCAGGTGCTTGGCGAGTACAATATTTTTGCGAAGTTAATTGTTCCCGATCTTGATTCCGCGGAAAAGTTTGTCGAGAGCCTTGGCAACATGGACGGGGTGCTTGACATTAAAACCCTCGTCGTCATTTCAGAGGTGAAGAAGTCAAAGTCGCTTCCTTCATTCTCGCTGCAAAGGCGGCTCTGATTTTATTTTTTTTCGAAAAGCCGTGCGGCAATGTTTTCGGTTTAAATCCTTTTCTTGTTTGAAACCTTTTGGGGGGGCAATGTTTTGGTGTCAAGGCTCATTATTTCTGAAAAGGCAATTGCCGGAAAGACAATTGCTGGCATTCTTGCCGGCAAAAACGTTTCGGTTTCCTCCATTGCATCGGCGCAGGTCTTTAGGTTCAGGCGCGATGATGTGGATTATCTCATAGTGCCTTTGCGCGGCCACATTTCAGATGTGGAGTTCCCGAAAAAGTACAGTTATTGGATGGGCACGGATGTGCGTGACCTAATTGACGCACCTATTGATTACGTTGGAAAGGAGCGCGCCATAATTTCAGGGTTAAAACAGGCGGCTCTCGAGGCAGATGAGGTGATAATCGCAACGGATGCCGACCGCGAGGGCGAATCAATCGGGGTGGAGGCGCTCAATTACATAAAGGAGGCGAACAAAAAAATCGTCGCCAAGCGCGCGTACTTTTCTGCAATCACGCCCAAGGACATCAATGCGGCGTTCGCAAACCTCGCGGATGTTGATTATAATTTTGCCGATTCCGCGGACGCGCGCCGCGAAATTGACCTGATTTGGGGCGCGGTGCTCACCCGCTTCATTTCAATTGTTTCAGGAAGGCTTGGCAAGGAGTACCTGAGCGTGGGCAGGGTCCAGACCCCGACGCTTGCAATAATTGTTGCGCGGGAGAAGGAGCGCAATGCGTTCGAGGTGAAAAAGTACTGGGAAATAAAGGCTGTTTTCAAAAAGGGCTCAAAGAAATTCGAGGCCGAGCACAAGAACGGGAAATTCTGGGAAATCGGCCCGGCAGAAGCTATAATGCTTACAAAGGAAAAAAGCGGGGTAGTAAAGGACATCAAGAGTTCGCAGAGAACGCTAAAGCGGCCGACTCCTTTCAACACCACTGATTTTTTGCGGCAGGCCACAACAATAGGTTTTTCCGCGGGCGAAGCAATGGATGCCGCGGAATCGCTCTACCAGCAAGGTTACACTTCCTATCCGCGCACCGACAACACGGTTTATTCCGAGAACCTTGACTTGCGCGAAATTCTCCAGGAGGTTGCGAAGGTGCCGGATTTTGCAAAGCCATCGCAAGCAATTTTGGCGCAAAAAACCCTGGATCCTTCCAGGGGAAAGAAGGAAACAAAGGACCATCCGCCAATTCATCCCGCCACCGCCGCGCCCAAGGAAAAATTGAGCGAGCGCCATTGGAAAATTTACGAGCTAATAGTGAGGAGATTTCTCGCAACGCTCTCGCAGGACGCGAAAACCGAGAACCAATCCGTGGAGATTCATTTGGGAAAGGAGCCCTTTGTTGCCCGGGGCCAGCGCATCTTGGAGCCGGGGTGGAAGGATGTGTACCCCTATTCAACAATTACTGAAGTGATTTTGCCAAAGCTCGAGGTGGGCGAAGAGGTTGCGCTTGAGAGCCTTGATTTGCTTGACAAGGAAACCCAGCCTCCCGCACGCTACAGCCAATCTACCCTAATAAAGCTCATGGAGGACATGGGAATAGGAACGAAAAGCACCAGGCACACAATCATCCAGAAGCTTTTTGCAAGGCGTTACATTACCGGCACAAAGGCGATCGAGCCGAGCAAGATTGCGTTCGCGGTAATAGATGTTCTTGACCGAAACAAGGTGGATGCCGTAAAGGCGGAAATGACCTCGCGCCTCGAGGAGGAGATGGACCAGATCGCCGCGGGTAAGCACACAAAAAAGGAGGTCATAGAGGACTCTCGGAAATTGCTCCATTTGATTGTGGAAAGAATGGTTGTGAGCAAGGACAAAATAGGTTCCGAGTTGCGCGTTGCGCTCCGCGAGGACGCCCTGGTGGGCCCGTGCGATAAGTGCGATGGGCAACTTAGGATATTGAAGAGCCGCAACAACAAGCGCTTTTTGGGCTGCACCAATTACCCGAAATGCACGAACACTTATCCGCTTCCGCAAAAAGGCCGCATTGTCCCGACAGAAAAAATTTGCCCGGAATGCAAAAGGCCGGTTGTAAAATTGATTGGCGCGCGCTATAGGTTTGAGATGTGCGTCAACATGGCGTGCCCGACAAAGGATGATTGGAAAAAGAGGCAGGAAGAAAAAAAATCCGCAAACGACGCGGAAAAGCCCGCGCCAACACGCGTGCGCGGCGCGAAAAAGGCGGTTGCAAAAAAAACTAAAGGTGCCGATCCCTTAGCATAATGGCTGCGAGCAAGAGCACGGCCATTGATGTAATTATTGCGGCCATTTTTTTTAAACCCCCGTTTTTAAAAAAACCCGTTTTTTTATTCCCAAAATTTTTTTCCCCAAATTTTTGGGTAAGTAGAAATGGAATGGGGCGTGGATACAGTTTGTTTTTTCCAATTAGCTTGGTGAGCCTAACCCCATTCCAATCTTTTGTTGGTCTGATTTACTTCTTAGGATTGGATCCCCCCGATTTCTTCGTTCCAATCAATACTGCTGTTCACCATCTTTATATAATATCGGGGCGTTTTGATGTAATTTTTGGATAGCCTTATTAATTTTATTGCCATTATTTGTATAGTTGTGTTATGGCTTCTATAATGCGCATTGATGACGAGGTTAGGCTCAATATTCTTGCCGCCTTGCTCAAAAGCGGCTCGGTTACCGCGAACATAAACCAGCTCCAGCACCACACCGGCTACCACAAGGCAACCATAAAATCCTCCCTGGATTTCCTTGCAAAAGAGGGCCTTCTTACGGGTTATGGCCCGAAGGTTGATTTCAAGAAATTCGGGTACAAGCTCGAGGTTCTTTCGCTTCTCCAGGCTGACCTCACGCAGGAAAAGTTTTTTGAAAAATTCCTGAAAGAGGTGGATTCCGACCCGAACCTATACTCCCTCTCCGGCCTTGTGGGCTCGGGAAATTACAATTTGATTTCAAGGCACATTTACCGCGATATTGAATCATACCATGAGGGCGTGAACTCAAAGTATTTCAGAAAGCTTGGGGGCATTCATGATTTCATAAAGCGCCGCGACATTTTTTATGTGACCGAGCCATTCTACAAAATGTCCTCGCGCACGAGTTCGCTCATAAAAATAATCCGAAAATCAAGGGGCTATGATTCATGAAAGTGGACATAGATTTTTTGAAGTCCCTTGAGGAGAACGCAAATGCGTATTATGCCGAGGCAAAAAAGGCGAAGAAAAAACTTTTGGGGCTTGAAAAGGGAGTTGCAAAGGTCCAAAAAAAGATTGCGCAGGAACACGAGTCGGGCCCTGTGGAGCGCATTGCTGTTCGGAAGCGCGAGAAGAGGTGGTTTGAAAAATTCCATTGGTTCTTCACCTCGGAGGGCCTGCTTGTTATTGCCGGGCGAGATGCCAGAAGCAACGAGGATGTCGTGAAAAAACACATGGAAAAAAACGACGTTTATTTTCACGCGGATGTGCATGGGGCGCCGCACACGGTGCTAAAGGCGGGGGAAAAAAAGCCCGGGAAAAAATCCCTTGCCGAGGCGGCTATTTTTGCCGCGGTTTTTTCAAAGGCGTGGCGCGAGCAATTGGCTGCTGTCGATGTTTACTCGGCCTCGCCTTCGCAGGTGAGCAAAAATGCTCCGTCAGGGGAATCCCTTGGAACTGGGGCTTTCATGGTTTATGGCGAGCGGGAGTGGTTTAGGAAAACCCCGCTCGAGTACGCCTTGGGGTTCGCAAAAAAAGGGGATTTTTACGAGGTTTTTGGCGGCCCGCTTGCTTGTGTTGAAAAATGCGAACTTGTGATGATTGTTGTGCATGGCAAGGATTCGAAGGGCAATGCTGCCAAAAAGGCGCTTTCTCTGGCAAAGAAAAAGCTTGGTTCCCAAATAAATGCTGGGGTTGATGATATTTCAAACCTGCTTCCCTCCGGCGAATTGGGAATCAAAAATTAACGCTTGCGGGTTATATTATTATTACTTTCACAGTGTGGTTGTTTTATGCCGGACAAGCCAAAAAAAGAACTGACTTTGCGCGTGGAGGAACCCGATCCCTCGCACGTGGGCCGCAACATTATCACTCTTGATAGGCAAACAAAGGAATCGCTAGGCGTCACTTCCGGGGACATTGTGGAAATAATAGGCTCTGAAAAAACCGCCGCGGTGATTTGGCCGGCGCGCCAGGAAGATGAGGGCAAGGGGATAATCCGCATGGACAATCTCATCAGGCGAAACGCCGGCGTTGGCCTGGGGGAGAAGGTCTCTATTAGGCGCGCGGAATTTGCCGAGGCTAAAAAAGTCGTTCTCGCGCCCACACAAGAGGTTAGGATTATTGCGTCCGGCTATGATAGGATTCTTAAAAAGAATTTCATCGGAAGGCCGCTTTCCAAGGGCGACCGCGTGCTAATCAGCGTGTTCGGCTCGGGTTTCATTTACCAGGTAATCGACACAAGCCCAAGGGGCATTGTGAAGGTGACCGACTTCACCCAATTTGTGCTTAAGGAAGAGCCTGTCAAGGACGCACTTTCAGGAATACCGCGAATTGCGTATGAGGACATAGGCGGCCTTGAGGAGCAGGTGCAAAAGGTGCGCGAAATGATAGAGCTTCCGATGAAGCACCCGGAGATATTTCGCAAGCTCGGGATCAATCCGCCAAAAGGTGTTTTGCTCTACGGTCCGCCGGGCACGGGAAAGACCTTGCTTGCAAAGGCGGTTGCTAACGAAACCCAGGCGCACTTCATTTCAATCAGTTCCCCGAGCATTATGAGCAAGTTCGTGGGCGAGGCCGAGGAGCGCATTCGCGAGGTGTTCAAGGAGGCGGAAAAGAATGCGCCTTCAATAATTTTCTTTGATGAAATTGACGCAATTGCCCCCAAGCGCGATGAGGTTGTGGGCGAGGTTGAGAGAAGGGTGGTTGCCCAAATCCTAAGTGCAATGGACGGCATGGAGGCAAGGGGCCAGGTGATTGTTATTGGCGCCACGAACCGCGTGAACAGCATTGATGAGGCACTAAGAAGGCCCGGGCGGTTTGACCGCGAAATAGAAATCGGTGTTCCCTCAAAGAAGGGCAGGCTTGAGATTTTGCAGATCCATACGCGCGGAATGCCGCTTGCAAAGGTTGACCTTGATTATTTTGCATCAATCACGCACGGCTTTGTGGGTGCGGACCTCGAGGCGTTGGCAAAAGAGTCGGCAATGAAGGCGCTTCGGCGCTATCTTCCCAAAATCAATTTGGACGAGGAGACTATTCCTACGGATGTGCTTGAGAGCCTCGAAGTGAATAAAGGTGATTTTTTGGAGGCGCTAAAGGACGTGCAGCCCTCGGCCCTGAGGGAGGTCGCAATTGAGATCCCGAACGTCAAGTGGGCTGATGTTGGCGGATTGGAAAAAGTGAAGGATGAGCTGCGCCAGGCGGTTGAGTGGCCGCTCAAAAGGCCTGAGAGTTTCACTCGCATGGGCATAAAGCCCCCGCGCGGAGTTTTGTTCTACGGTCCGCCGGGCACGGGTAAGACCTTGCTTGCAAAGGCGGTTGCAACCGAATCCGAGGCGAATTTCATTAGCATTAAGGGCCCGCAACTAATTTCCATGTGGGTTGGCGAGAGCGAGAAGGGCATTCGCAAGGTTTTCCAGAGGGCGCGGCAGGTTTCGCCGGTGATAATTTTCTTTGACGAATTTGATGCGATTGCTTCGCGGCGCGGAAGTGCGGGTGACTCGGGGGTCAATGAGCGCATGTTGAACCAGTTGCTAACTGAACTCGACGGCGTCGAGGAATTGAAGGGGGTTGTTTTCATTGCGGCAACAAACAGGCCTGATTTGATAGACCCCGCGCTTTTGAGGCCCGGGCGAATAGACAAGATTATCTTGATTCCTGCGCCTGATCCCAAGTCGAGAAGGCTTGTGCTTGAAATTCACACGAAAACGGTTAGTCTCTCAAAAAGTATCTGGGAAGAGGGTTTTTTTAAAGCCGCCATGGATCAAATTGACAATAAATACATTAATGTAAAGAGGCAAACCGAATTGCAAGAAAATCACGAAAAAATTATGAAAAAAATACTTGAGAAAAGACAAGATTTTTTTAATTTGGTTGATGGCGGTTCTGAAGAAAATCTTCCGGAATATTACTTTTTGGATTTTGAATTATTTAATGAAAAAATTAACCGTCTTGACTTCAATTTAAAAAAGAAAAAAGAATTATTAGATTCTTATAAAAAAATCGTCGATTTTTTAGAACCCGAACTGGAAAAATTTTTGAATTCACTCAATTCAGAAGAGAAAGAGAAAATTGATCTCGCCTTGAAAGGTGTCTTTTTAAATAAAGTTGTAAAAAAAACGGAAGGATATAGCGGAGCCGACCTTGAGGGTGTTGTGCGCGAGGCTGTGCTTTTGGCTATGAAGGAATCAGATTTCAAGGCGAAGGATGTAAAGTTCTCCCATTTCGAGGAAGCTCTCAAAAAAATTACTCCCTCAATTTCCCCCGAAACCGAAGAGGCATATAATGCGTTCAAGAGCTCTGTTGCGCAGCAATTCAGGCCAACGTATGTGCGCTAAAAATGCGCATTTCTTTTTTTTTTGGTTTGCCTTTATGAGCCAGGGAAACTGCAAAGTTCCGCCGTATTTCCTTGTGCCACTAAAATTCCCGTTGCCCTTGTGCATTCTGCTGCCGTTACTTCGGATTCGCAGTAAATAAGTTCATAATCAAGCGACCTATTATAATCAAGGTTTCTTATTTCCCAGTATTGGCCCCTGATTCTGCCTTCGGACAGATGGTCGATTAGTTGTTCTTCCCAGAGTATTTGCCCGTTTGTATATTTGTCCTGTATGGTTCTTGGCTGTGCAAAGTCGTTGTAATCTGGCACCTTGAGCCAGATTTTTGCGCCATAAGTTGGCGGATTGTCAGTGTTGTTTCGTATCTGGTAGAAAATGGTGTATTTTTTGGATACGCCTTCGAATTCGCAGAATTTGAGTTCCGCGCTGAAATCATATTTTTCGCTTTCCGGGTTGCAGGCAATTTCTGTGCACGCCACGCTTCCGTCCGCTTGGCAGTTGCAGGTGTTGCATTCCACTTTCCATGAGTCGCCTGGTTCATAGCCTCCGGCGCACATAGGTTCCGGCCCCGGGCTGCATGGTTCTTCCCATTCCCTTAGGCACTTTTGCTTGATCTCGCACCAAGAATATCCTGCTGCTATGAGGCATCCGTTCTCGTCCTTATCGCCGCCTATTATTTGGCCGTCGCTTTCGCAGGAGTCAACCAGAGTGTATCCTTTCGGCACGTCGCATGGCGTTGGGTACTCGGTGCATTCGCCTTCGGGCGAGGTTGCCGGAGTTATTACTTGTGCGCAGATTTCGGGATTGTTTTGCTGGGTGCACCCGGAGAGCGCCAAAATCAATAGTGCTAGAAGCAGCAAAAATGCCTTGTTCATGCCTCTATTTTGGAAAGAACTTATTAAAAAATCGCGCCTTTAGCCGAAAAGCTGCACGTAGAAGGGGAATGCGAACACTCCGGATGCGGCGATTAGCATTGTGAGGAGCCAAACTCCGATGTTCCACGTGAATACCTTGCTCCCGTCAAGCGGAAACACAGGTATCATGTTGAATGCCGCGAGGAAAAAGTTCACGTACATTGCCGAGAATATTATGTTGGAAATGAATTCCGAGGGTGTGAGCAAAAGGTGCAAAAGCCCAAAGCCCAGCACCACCAAAAGATTTGTTATCGGTCCCGCGAGCGAGATTATTCCGTTTTGCTTTACTGTGATGCTTTTCCCAAAAACATAAACCGCGCCGGGCGCCGCGAATATGAATGGTGAACCTATAACCGCGAGCCCTATTGCAAGCAAGAGCCCCTCTCTCCACGCCCTAAATTCGGCGTGCGCGCCGTAGTGTATTGCCACATACTTATGTGCTAATTCGTGAAAAATAAATCCAGTGCCAACAGCGACCAGCATTACTGCCAGTTTTCCTAGAAATTGGGCTATTCCGCCCTGTTTGAAAAAGCCAAAGAGAAAACCAGCACTTGCAAAGGCTATGCTCACGGTGAGCCAGCTAATTATGAGGTCATTTCTTTCCCGTTCGTTCATCAGAACAAAACTTTGTGCCCAAAAGCAATAAAAACCAAACCCCAATCATTACGTCAATCAACGAAAGTATTTTATTTGTTTTTCTCCCAAAAGTATGCATGGTTTTGGGTGAAAAGGCGCAGGTTTCAATTGAGCTAATTATCGTGCTGGCCGCCGTGGTGGCAATTGTGCTTTTATTGGTCTCTCAGCTGCAAAAGACCGCGGAGAAGGGTGCAAAGGTTTTCGACAAGAAAACCGACGATATTTTCGAGGAAATAGAGGACATATGAAAAGGGCTCAGGTTTCCCTGGAATTTTTGCTGGTTTTCGCCGCATTCATGGCATTCATAACTGTCTTTGTTTCGGCGCTCCCTGAAGTGGTTTCTTCGGCATTTTTTGCAATGGATTTGAAGTCCGCACAATCCCTTTCGCAAGGCATTGATTATTTTTCCCGTGAATCCGAATTTTTGGGAAACGGCACTTCCTCGGAATTCTCTTACCAGGTTTTCGGCGAGTGGGCCTTTTTGGATTCGCCCCCGGGAATTGCGGTTTTGCATGAAGGCAGGCAGCGCCTTGTAGAGCTCCCGGAAAACGTGGAAGTTGAGAACCCCGGGTTTTTTTCAGAAAAAATTTCGCTGCTTGCGACAAAATCAGGGGGCAAAATTCTGGTCCGTGTGCGCGGTGTGCAGGGCGATTGAAACCCTGCGTTTGTCGGGAAAAAGCACCGCCGAGGAATCCGCGTTTTCTTTTTCGGTTTGGGAATTGATTTTGTAATTTCCTTTTCCAAAAATCATTTCGGCATCCGTTTCCATTTGCCCGGGGCCTGCGTTTTCCCTTGCCCAGATTGTGAGTGCGTCATCTGCAAGGTGCTTTGAAACTATTTTGCTTTCCTGTTCCGCCGGGGGCGGCATTGCAATGATTATTGCTATGAGCGCAAATAATGCCACGGTTGCTTCAAGTGAAAAGCTGCCCTTCACAAACCCCGACCCCAATCAAAGCCTTTTTTTCCGAAAATCCCTTCACCAAAACAAACCTCTCAACTATTGTGCATTTTTTGGGCGTTGTTTTTGGGGCGGCATCCCAGAGCAGTCGCACATAGGCAACGCTTGCCTCGTATTCGCCGAATTTTGTTGGCGCAATTTTTTCCAGCAAAGTCAGCAATTTTTCGTCAACCACATTTGCCTCCACCCTTTTCTTTTCGGGGTTGTAGTATGCTGCGCCCAGGAGGGGGTTTTTTTCATTGCGGTTTTTCACGAGTGCCTGCGAGAGCGAAATCGCGAGCGTGCTTCTCTCGTGCTGCGCGCTTTTTGCCTTCTGCGTTTCAATGAATGCCCCGGCCATTGAGGATGTTAAAAGCAGCATTGAGAGAAGTATTGCGGACGCGAGCAGTGAATCAAGGCTGAAAATCGCCATAATGCATTTCCACCCCTATGCGCACGTAGTTTTTTCCTCCCAAAGATGCGACCGAAACGTTTTGCGCAATTAGCGCAGATTTTGCCCGGCCAAAAACCGCGTTGCCTTCCTCTATGTCACAATCAATTTCCGCCCATCCGCCGGAATTTGCATAATAATGATTGATTAGTGCGCCGCAGGCAACGGCGCCTGATTTCTCCGAAAGTTTTTCGCCAAAAACCGCAACCGCTTCGTGCATTTTTTCGTGCATGCTGGCGGTGAACAAAAAAAATCCGCATAGCACAATGGATGCTAACAAAAAATCAAGCGAGTTCAAACAAATTCCTCCGCAAAGTAGCCTATTGGGATGCGCAGGTAAATGGAGTAATTTTCGGAAATTATTTTTGCGCACGGGAAAATTTTTTTTCCTTGCCCGCCGGTTATTGTGTACGCGGCTATTGTCGGCTCGGCCCCGATGACTTCGGCTTTTGTGATAAGGGCGATTTCTTGGGCGCCGAGTTCTCCTTCTTCTTGCGTTTCCCCGTTTTTTTCCGAACAAATTTTTGCGCCAATGCCAAGTTCCGCGAACGCCGAAATTATTCTTGCGTCAACAGCCGCCTTTATTGCCGCGGAGTTTTTTGTGAGTGCCGCGCTTTTGAAAAGTTCTTCGCTTATTGCACGGTCAAGATATGATTCGGCAATGCTTCTGCGCAGGTTTGCCTCCTCAAGCAGCATTTGTGCTTCACTTGCCTGCCGTCTTTCCGGGGCAATCGAGGCGGAAACTGATGCCACCAAAAGCACGGTTGCAATGCCCGCAAGAAGGCTGTAGGTGCCAAAAAAACCCTTTTCCATATTGAAATGTGGGGGCGGAACAAACTAAAAAGGTTTACGTCAATTGTCGATTAATTAATTGTCAATTCCATTGGCATTCTTTTGTGCCGTCGGAGTTCAAATCAATGGTTGTGCATTCTTCTTGTGTT
>JANLHD010000041.1 GCA_024653865.1 archaeon
ATTGAGGGCAAGGTGAGAAAGCGGCCACAAGGCACCGTGAACTTGGCGTGGAAGACCGGCGCAATTGAGGTCGAGGCGATTAGGCTTGAGGTCCTTTCAAAATCCGACCCCCTTCCGATAGAGGTTTCGGACCAGGCGCAATCAAGCGAGGAGGCGAGGCTCAAGTACCGCTACCTTGATTTGCGAAATCCGCAAATGCAAAAAAGCATTATTGCGCGCCACAGAATTGTTAAGATTGTGAGGGATTTTTATGACGAAAACGGGTTTCTCGACATAGAAACGCCAATTCTCGCAAAGAGCACTCCTGAAGGCGCCAGGGATTATTTGGTTCCAAGCAGGGTGAATCCGGGGAAGTTTTTTGCGCTTCCGCAGAGCCCACAGATTTTCAAGCAGCTCATAATGGTGAGCGGATTCGACAGGTACATGCAGATTGCTAAGTGCTTTCGCGACGAGGATTTGAGGGCGGACCGCCAGCCGGAGTTCACGCAAATAGATGTGGAAATGAGCTTCATAACAGAAGAGGACATAATGGAGCTACACGAGAGGCTCATGCAGAAAATCTTCAAGGAATTTATGGGAATCGAACTCAAAATTCCTTTCCCGAAAATGGATTACGCCGAGGCGATTTCCCGCTTTGGAATAGACCGGCCTGACACGAGGTTCGGAATGGAGCTTGTGGATGTTACCGAGGAGTTGGGTGGCGGGAACTTCAACGCGTTCAAGCAGGTGGCTGAATCCGGTGGCACGATAAAGGCAATTGTTGTTCCGGAAAAATCGGATTTTTCGAGAAAAGAGCTCGCGGAACTTGAGGAGTTCGTGAAGATTTACAGGGCAAAGGGCCTTGCGCACTTCAAGGTGGAGGGAAAAAAACTCGAAGGCCCGCTTGCAAAGTTTTTTTCGGAAAAAGAGCTTGAATCTCTTGTAAAAAAAACCGGCGCCAAGGACAAGGGCCTGATTTTGGTGGTGGCTGGCTCCGCGAAAGTTGTGAATGATTCTTTGGGTTTTTTGCGCCCGCATTTGGCGCAGAAGCTCGGGCTCATAAAAGAGGGAAAATGGAGTTTTTTGTGGGTAAAGGATTTCCCGATGTTCGATTGGAGCGAGGAGGAGCAGCGTTTGCAGGCAATGCACCATCCTTTTACGTCGCCAAAAATAGAGGATTTGCCCCTGCTTGAGAAGGAGCCTCTCAAGGTGCGCAGCAACGCATATGATTTGGTCCTAAACGGAATAGAGCTCGGCGGCGGCTCGATTAGAATTCACACTCCCGATGTTCAGGCGCGCGTGTTTCGGGTGCTTGGCATAAGCGATTTGGATGCCAAGGAAAAATTCGGCTTCATGCTCGAGGCGTTCAAGTTCGGTGCCCCGCCGCACGGTGGGATTGCATTTGGCCTTGATAGGATGGTGATGCTTTTGGTGGGCGCAAAGAGCATTAGGGACGTCATCGCATTTCCAAAGAACAAGTCCGCTGAGTCACTAATGGATGGTTCGCCGAGCAATGTGGACGATGCCCAACTTAGGGAACTTGGGCTCAAAATCGACCGCAAAAGTTGAGTTTTAGGCTTTAATTACTTTCGTACCCCCAAAATAGTGGGGTATTCAATGGCAAGGCCGATTATTGACGGGGAACTCGTGCAAACGGTGGCACAAAATGCGAGGCTAAGGCTATCTTCCGCCGAGGCAAAAAAATTCGCGTCCGAACTCGCAGAGGTCCTTGATTTTTTTTCAAAGCTCGATTCGCTTGATGTGGGCAAGGAGGAGCCATCTTTCCAGCCGATTCCTTGCGAAAATGTTTTCCGCGAGGACAAAGCAGGGCAGTGCCTCTCGCAGGAAGATGCATTGTCCAACACGAGGCACAAAAAAAACGGGTTCTTCAAAGGCCCCAAGGTGATTGAATGAAGCCCCTTTCTGCCAGGCAGTTTTGTGAATCTGCGGCTTCAAATCCTTCGCTAATTGAAGAGCACGCGGAAAAAATGATTTCCGAAATAGAAAAAAAGAACCCGAAGTTCCATCACTTCAACGAGTTCGGCGCAGATTATGTGAGGCAGCAGGCGAGTGAAATCGCAAAAAAAGCCAGGGGCGGCTTTAAAGGAAAACTTTTGGGCCTTCCTGTTAGCGTTAAGGATTGCCTTTGTGTTAAGGGCGTGCAGTCGCGCGCGGGGGCAAAAATACTCGACGGTTACGTGCCGATGTTCGATGCCACTTCGGTTGCGCGCGCGAAAAAGGAGGGCGCAATTATTTTGGGAAAAACCGCCCAGGACGAATTCGGCTTTGGCACTTTCAGCGTGAACATAACCGCCGGCGAAATTCCGTTGAATCCGCTTGATGAGGGCCGCAGCTGCGGCGGCTCTTCGGGCGGTGCCGCGGGCTTCACCGCACTAACGCAAAATACGCACGCGGCGATTGCGGAAAGCACGGGCGGCTCGATTGCCGCGCCGGCGTCGTTTTGCGGGGTCGCGTCCATCACGCCCACATACGGCCTTGTTTCAAGGCATGGGCTCATGGATTATGCGAATTCTTTGGACAAAATTGGCTCTA
>JANLHD010000042.1 GCA_024653865.1 archaeon
CATCGAGGGCGCAACCCCCAATCCCACTATGCAGAACGCAAGAAACCTCTACAAAGAGGCAAAAAAATTGTGCAAAGGACAGGGCATCCCCTGGGGGCGCATTTCATTCGCCACCAGGAACCAGATTTTTGAATTCCTTTTTAGGGACATTGCCGCAGAAGACGCCAAAAATGTAATGAGTGTCGGCTACTGGCCGAGCAAAGAATTCGAAAAAAGATTCGGAATCAAAAAAGTGCACGGAAAAAACGGAATTGAAGTAAGGCTAATTACTAACCGGAATTAGAAAAAAATTCCAAATATTCAGCTCGCGCTAAAGTTCTGGCGGTCGAATGCAATTTCCTTCTGGAGCGCGTTAAACGAAACCCTAAAATTATGTATAAACTCACTGGTTTTTTCCCCTAGCAAAGGCGAGAGCATTTCAATAGATTTTTTCTCCGCGCCTTCCTTCACCAACAAGAGATTTATTGCGTCCGGCTGCTCGCGCAAAAGCTCCACAAAACCCTTTTTGCCATCCCTTGGCAACTCTGTTTTCTTCAGCGCTTCCCCGAGGGCAAAGCGTGCGCTCTCATTCACCTGCATTTTCAGCGCCTTGTCTAGCGGGGTTTTCTTTTTGCGCGTGCGCCCGTAAATTTGGTCATTGATTTGCTTTGCCTTGCGCCTTATCAATTCGATGCCTTCCTCTGCCATAATGCCCATAAATGGGTAAACGGCGAAAACATTAATAACCATTAACGCCTAATTCTATTGCCTTTTTGGGATTGGAGGGGTTTGGCATTGTACGAACAGCACCTGAACTACTTGAAGGAACACGACCCTGACATTTTTGGCTACCTTGAAGAAGAAAAAAAGCGCCAAATGGACGGAATCGAACTAATCCCTTCTGAAAACCTTGTCTCACAGGGCGTGCTTGAGGCACTTGGAAGCGTTGCTACCAACAAATACTCAGAAGGCTACCCGGGAAAGCGGTACTACGGCGGCAACGAAGTAATTGACAAAATAGAAAACACCGCAATCGAGCGCGCGAAAAAATTATTCGGCGCCGAGCACGTGAATGTGCAGCCAAATTCAGGAAGCCCCGCAAACATGGCAGTGTACTGGGCGCTTCTTTCACCCGGCGACACCGCGCTTGGGATGAAACTAACCGAAGGCGGGCACCTAACCCACGGCCACCCAGTGAATTTTTCCGGAAAATTGTACAATTTTTTGCAGTACGGCGTTGACAAAGAAAACGAAATGCTCAACTACGAAACAATTGCGCAGCTAGCGGACAAGGAAAAGCCAAAACTTTTGCTCTGTGGCTTCACGGCCTACCCGCGCAAAATAGATTTCAAAAAATTCCGCAAAATTGCCGACGAAACCGGAGCCGTGTGCATGGCAGACATTAGCCACATAGGAGGCCTGTGCGCCACGGGCGTGCACGAGAACCCCTCGCCATACTTTGATGTTGTCACAACAACAACCCACAAGACACTAAGGGGGCCCAGAAGCGCCATAATAATGTGCAAAAAAAACTTTGCGGAAAAAATAGACAAGGCGGTATTCCCCGGGCTCCAGGGAGGGCCGCACGAGCACGTGATTGCCGCAAAAGCCGTGGCATTCAAGGAGGCGGCAACCCCTGAATTCAAAAATTACGCGGCGCAAATTGTAAAAAACGCAAAAAAACTCGCGCAAGTTCTCATGGACAACGGCCTGCGGCTTGTCTCGGGCGGCACGGACACGCACCTAATGCTAGTGGACGTCACCGCTTTTGGCATCAGCGGAAAAGGGGCCGAAACCGCGCTTGAAGAATGCCACATTTATTGCAACAAGAACACGATTCCATTCGACACAAAAAGCCCATGGGACCCGAGCGGAATTCGCATCGGAACCCCGGTGCTCACGACAAGGGGAATGAAGGAAAAGGACATGCAAGAAGTCGGGGACTTCATTTCCGATTGCCTGCACAATGCCAACGACAAGGAAAAGCTCAAGCAAATCCGGGGCAGGGTAAACAAGTTCTGCTTGCAGTTTCCGTTTTATAAGTGATAAAAATTTGCCAGCCAAAATTCTCGAAGGAAAAAAAATCGCGGAAAAAATTCTGGATGCAGCCCAAGAAGATGTCGCACTGCTCAAGCAAAAGGGCATTGTCCCAAAGCTAGTTGTCCTGCAGGTCGGCGACGACCCCGCATCCACCATTTATGTCAATAAAAAGCACGAGACGTGCCTGAAAATAGGGATGGAATCGGAAGTCAAGAGATTTGACGACACCATCAGCTATGAAAGTTTTTTGATTGAAATTGGCAAGCTCAACAAGGACCCGAAAGTGCACGGCATCTTGGTGCAGGTTCCTTTGCCAGAGCAACTTAGGCACCATCAGCTCTTCGAAACAATCGACGTGAAAAAGGACGTTGACGGATTCCACCCGATGAACCACGGGAAAAACTTTCTCGGAAAAAAAGGCTTTGTGCCCGCGACCCCTCTTGGAATAATGGAACTTTTGAGGCACACGAAAGTGAAGCTCGAGGGAAAATACGCGGTTGTAATCGGGCGCAGCAACATCGTCGGAAAGCCAATTGCATTGATGCTAATAAACGCGGGGTGCACGGTGACTGTTTGCAACAGCAAAACACCCGACCTCGCAAAATGCGCAAGGAACGCGGACATACTCATTTCGGCGGTGGGAAAACCCGGGCTTGTGACCGCAGGAATGATAAAACAGGGCGCGATAGTCATTGATGCGGGAACCACGAGGACAAAAAACGGCATCGAGGGCGACGTTGATTTCGAAGGGGCACTCAAGAAGGCGTCCTGGGTGACCCCGGTTCCTGGTGGAGTCGGGCCAATGACAATAGCTAGCCTTAT
>JANLHD010000046.1 GCA_024653865.1 archaeon
CTTGAGAACGAGCAAAAAATAAGCACCCCTTTATCGGCAAGCGACCCCGTTTTCGGCTTTTCGCACAGGCCCAGGAAAGAGGTAACATTTGACAGGGGCGTTGATTGCCCCAAGTGCGGGCAGCACAAGGCGCCGCCGAGCACAGAGGTTACAATGACGGTTACCGCGGATTCACGCAAAGAGGTCGCCGGCGGTGTGCTTACAGAGTATTTTCCAGTTGACTGGCAGATTGCAGATTCCCAAGGAGGGGTTGTTTCTGGTTATAATGATTATTTCATGAAAATAGAGTGGAGCGTGGGAACTTTCACGGGGGAAGTGTCACGCACTTACACCATAATGAGCCCGGAAAAGACCACGCCGCCCACAGATTATGATTTTTTCTCTTCAGTTGACGGCGTTGAATCCGATTACTGGACAATAAAGGTTGCGGACCCGAATGTTGTGCTCCAAAGCTGTGCAGCAAACATCAACTCTGCAGTAGAAGACACTTTTGGCGGTTCATGCGATGGCGGTGCGGATTCCACGAACACTTTCTTGAACGCGGATGATACTTCTGTCGAAACACATCCCTCACAAAAGAAATTTGCAGGAGTAAAGATAACAACCAACAATTGGGGCGTGAGCGATTGCGTTTCAATCAGCAATGTTTCTCTCAATTATAAATGGTGGACTACGACATCCGACTCGGATGTTGCGCACTATATTGCTGTAAGCAGGGATGGCACCAATTGGGTAAATGCTGTTGACGTGGCACTCCCGACCAGTGAACCAGGAAGCGTTTCAAGCGTTGATGCAACATCATTAGTTGCCTGGACTTGCGCAGATTTTGGCGCTGCAGGAACAGCGGCAATAAAGTCAAACGTGAAAGACGGTACAAATGTGAGTTACAATTATAATTGGGACGTTTTGTATTATGCGGTTACCTATGTCGCCAATGGAACCCTTTCCTTCAGCATCACAAATCCGCCCGCGGACAACAACACTTCAGTAAACAACAACACGGACTTTTTGGTAAGCGGCTCGACAACCTGCAACACCAACAACTGCGGCTCTGTTGACACTACGCTCCAGTACTGCATCGGCGCTGGCTGCTCGAACTGGATGGACGTCAATTCCGACGTTGGCTCTCCATTGCTTTTGGTTTCTGGCTCGCAGCCGCAGAACAATGCCAACCTTACTGCGGGGAACAGCTACAATGTTTCATGGGTAGTAAAATCAAACATCGCAGATACTTATGAACTTCGCTTCAGCGGCACAGGCTCTACAGCTACTGCCGGAACTTCGAGCGGCACCGACAGGACAATAACCACACAGGCAGTTGCCAATGATTACAGTTTCACGCTTTCATTGCCTTCAAGCGGCTGTACCCAAGGCGAGGGAAGCATTGATGCGGGCACGAGCTGCGACAAGGGCTACTTCGAAACCACCGACCTCTCGGGCGCCGCCGATGAAACCAAGGTGGATGCGCAAGGGCAAACCACGACCACCCCGCTTTTTGTTTACGACAACCAGAGCACGACAAGCTCGGACCTCAACATCACTATGGATTTGAACGTATCCCTTCCCGCAACACTTAAGCTCAAGGTTTCCTCCGCGTACAGCGGCTGGGCAGCCTCCTGCAACGGCAACCCCGCGGACAACTGCGTCGAAATAACTACTTCCGCGCCAAGCATCGGCAAAGCACTCTACACGACAGGCACCCAGGACCTCAACATTTTCCTCTGGGCGGATTACGTTGCCGCCACAGTCGGGGCAATTGATAGGAACGTGACAAGCACGGGCGTGAGCCCCACATGAAAGTGAAATATTTTTTTGTTTTAATCACTTTGATTTTAGCGCTGGTTTTTTCGGGCTGTGTTTCCCAAGAGCAAGCAGGGAATGAAACTGTGCAAAATGAGGCCGTCAAAACAATTCAAAGGCCGCTTTATGGCTTGCCGCAGGGAGTATTCTTGAATCTCCCGGAATTTCCGCAGGATTTCAACAAAATAGTTTTCCTCTACCAATCCAACGAATTTTCCGACGAACTGTTCTTCTCCGAAAAATATTACCTCCAGCCAGAATTCTACCCATCCTTTGCCCCATCCGGCCTGAGCAAGTGGCTCTACCCCGACGCCGGATACTGGGCCGCGTACGGCTATGGTTCTTACCCGTTGAAAAAAACCATCCAATTAAAACGTGGCGAAAAAAAATCCGTCGCATTCTTCATGCACTCGGGATACGGAGTGCAGTCCTGGCAGGGCGTTTCCATAACAGCGCAGCAAACCCTAGGCGCTGAAAGCGTTGCCACCGAGATCGCGGAACCAGATTTTCTTTTGGGCCCGAACTTCCCCAAATTCAGCAGCTCTTGGGCAAAAAAAGTGGTTGTAAAAGTTTCCGCGGATGAAAACGCTTCAGGCGAACATTCCTTCATGTTCACGGTTGCGCGCCCCCCAAGCGCCTTGAAGGAAGAATGGTCAAATGTGCGCAGCCCGTATTTTGACGCTGCCACAGTGCAATCAGGAAAGCCGCTATATGAACTCATAGTGCAAATAATTTAAGCCACGATTTTTTCAAATTCCTGCAAACAATTCTTTATTTCCTCAAAAGAGCCTGCATTAAGGATGTTCACGCGCGCCTGCTTTGTAAACTCAATCCCTCTTGTAAAATGAATCGCCTTCAATTTGAGGTCGGCAAGCTTTACCATGTTAAATTTCTCGCAATAATCATAATACTCGAAGAACGCATTTATTTTTTCGGCATTCGAAGGCTCCCAAGAAACGCCCTCGTCGAAAAACTTTTTTATTTCAGTGAAAATGAACGGGTTCTTCATTGCCTCCCTTCCCACCATTGCGAACTTTGCGCCGGTTTCCTTTAGCAATGCCTCGGCGCTTTCACCGGAAGTGACATCGCCGTTTGCAACAACCTCGATTCCCACGGCATCAACAACGCCCCTAATCGCATTCCAATTTGCCTTGCCCATGTACTTTTGCTCGGCTGTGCGCCCATGCACCATTATTGCATCACATCCGCTTCTCTCGATTATTTTTGCGATTCGCACGGATTCATCGTGATTCCACCCCAGCCTTATTTTTGCCGTGACAGGCTTATTCGTAACCGTTTTTATCGCCTCGATGTGCGAAGCAATTTTTTCGGGGTTCTTGAGCAATGCCGCCCCCGCGCCGACGCTAGTTTCCCTGTGAGCAGGGCAGCCGCAATTCAGGTTAATCAATTCGAAGTCCTTTTGCACGATTTGCACGGCCTCAATAAAATCCCCCTCATCCACGCCGAATAGCTGCACGCCCACGGGCTTTTCCTGCGCAACGGTTTTTATGGTAAAAAACTCGTTGTTCGTGAAAGGGTCGGGGTTTCTTGCTATTTGCGTTGCGCTGATTTGCTCTGTAATCGTGAGCCCGGCGCCCAAATCCTTGCACATTAGCCTAAATGGAAGCGCGGTAACCGCCGCCATCGGCGCCAAGAAAAAAGGACTCTTTACCCTAATGCCGCAGAACTCCAAAGCCATTGTATTACCCTTTTAAATTTACTCGGAATAACTTTTATAACCGTTCTCGGGTGCTTGCGGCAAATTGGGGTCCATTATGGCTCTTTTCAACCAAAAAGCATTGCGGTTGCGGGGGTGGCGGAGTGGTCTAACGCGGCAGCCTGCTAAACACCTTTTCTTTTTCGGTGAAAAAGAAAAGCTGTGCCAAAAGAAAAAGCAAGGGGCTTTGAATCTTGGTTTGTGCGGTGAGCTGTTTCCCGAAAGGGAGCACGGGTTCGAATCCCGTCCCTCGCGTTTTTTTTAACAGTTATTTAACAACAAAAAGCCTTTAAAAAACCAGGAAGCCTAATACTAGAATGAAATTAATCCTTTCAATTGCACTTCTCATGCTACTTTTTTCCGGGTGTGCGCAGCAAAATGAAGCCGACCCGATTAAAGATGCGTCCGTGGTTCCTGGCAATAGTGGCACTGAAGACCCTTATGCGTCTGTAGTCCCTGAATCTATAAATAGTGACGATGATTATTGGGAATACGTAAGGGCAAACGACATTGCGATTACAAGCTCCGGATGGGGCACTCCGAAATTGCTATCCTTGAGCTCCCCTGGCTGGGAGGAAGGAAACTACATTTCCGCCGACGGAAAAACCTTTTTTTATATTTACACAACCGCGGATGTCTTCAAGTTTCTTCTTTCCGGGGAATTGAAGGAGCCCGGCTCAAAACTCGACAACAACAATCAGTGCACGCATCCGCAGAACCCAAATCCGCACACGTGCGGAAAATGGCCAAGGGCGGACCTTTTCTACTCGGAAAAAATCGGAAGCGACTGGTCGGCTCCAAAGCCGCACCCCATAACTCTCGACGGCCCTGTCGGGGGAATCACTCTTGTTGGGGAAAACAAGGCATATTTCATGTCAGGTTTCGAGGATGATGTTGAGGACATTGGGTATGCTGAAAGGGAGAATGGCGTTTGGGGAAAAAAAGTGAAAATCGAATCCGTGAGCTCGGGTTACAGCGACTCCGACCCATATGTGAACTCCGAGGACAATGAAATGTTTTTCTGGAGCAACCGCCCCGCACAATTCAAGGGCAATAATATTTACCGTTCGGTGAAGGAAAACGGAGAATGGCAGGCTCCTGAACTTTTGAGCGCACCCATAAACTCCGACAGTGATGACATGCAGACATTCATTTTCGGCGAAGATTTGTACTTCTCGTCGGGAGGCGAACCCGGCGGCAAAATGAGGATATTCAAGTCAAAAAGGCTTGGCGAAAACCAATGGGGCGAACCCGAACTTGTAATTTCATCAAAGTTTGCCGTGGGCGAGCCGAGCATAACCTCTGACGGCAAAATCCTTTACTTCGAGCAAATCTTCGCCGACGGCAAAGGCAATTTCAATCCGGACCTGATGTATGTTGAAAGAGCCGAGTGATTATTGTAGGCGGAATTTTTACATTCTAATTCTTCTCTTCCATAAATAAATAAGCTTTTTTTTGCGGAATCAATTTCCATTAGCAGTAGCATCCATAAGGCCCATAGCCGCAGGAGTAGCATGTGTTGGATGAGCATCTCTGGCAGCTGCCGCACTGGGCATCATTTGTGCATTCCACATCAATGCATTCGTGGCTCCTGCAAATCTGCCTATAGCCGCAGTCGGCATTGTAATTGCATTCCGGTTCCGGCTCTGGAGCAGGGCAATCAGCCGGGCATGTTGCAGTTGTTTCAGTTCCATCGCATTCTCCATTTCCGCAAATAACCGGAGGTTCGCAGTCTGCAGCACATGTGGTATACGTTTCAGTTCCCTCGCATTCTCCATTTCCGCAAACAACGGCTGCTTCACAGTCAGCCGGGCATGAAGCAATTGTTTCCCCTCCTTCGCAAATTCCGTCTCCGCAGAAAACTGGAGGTTCGCAATCACTCGCGCAGCTGGTGTAATTTTCCCCGTCCTCACATATGTAATTTCCGCAAATTGTTCTCGGCTCAGGTTCCGCGCAATCCGATGGGCAGGTTACAGTTGTTTCATCCCCGCCACAAGTACCGTCACCGCACACATCGGCAGGTGCACAGTCTTCCGGACAGCCTGATCGTGTTTCTCCGCTTTCGCATGTTGCGTTGCCGCATGATCGCACAGGCAGGCCGCAATCCTCCGGGCATGTTGATGCTGTCTCACTCGCGCTACAGATGCCATTGCCGCAATCTGTTACTGGCTCTGTTTCACAATCGTACGGGCAGCTATACCTTGTTTCCCCTGATTCACAAACTCTGTTGCCGCAGTCGGAAGGCTCCCTCCAGTAGCCATCACAGTCCTCGGGGCAATTGGAAGGATTTTCGCCATACTCGCACACCGCATTTTTGCACTCCGAATCTGGCACTGTTACAGGAGGCTCAACATTGATTTCAAGTGCGCTTCCTTGTGTGCGGTTCTCTGCCGTATCAACCGCGAAAGGAATCAACTTTATGGTGCCTTCTTCCAGGGGAATAACATCCCATTCCGCCGCACATGTTTTTCTTCCATCGCAGTAAAAATAGCCTGCCTGGTAACCTGAAAAAGGCCTGTCAGAAATCCAGAAAACGAGCTTTAATCCAACATTATCGGCTCCATCCACCGACAGTGTGATAGTATCGCCGGCACGGGGATAATATTTGCTGGCTTCTCCCGAAACAACAGGCGGATTGTCTGTTTGTGGAACATCATTGTTTTTGCCCCAATAGGGCGAACAGTCTTGCGGACAGTTCTGCGGAGCTTCATCTTCTTCACAAACGCCGTTTCCGCATATGCTGTCAGGAGACGGAGCGTTACCACAATCCTGTTGGCATGATTGCGCATCCTCCCAGTATTCGCACACTGAGTTGCCGCAAGAGTATTCATACACAATGTCTTCAGGCGGAGTATTTCCGCCATATATACAACCACTCAGGAAAAACAGTGCAAAAAGAATGGCAAGGATAATTTTCGGCCACATGGCAAAAACAAGGATTCCCAAATATTTAAATTTTTGTTTCCGCATTTTCGAAAATACTGTTCTAATCAATTCGCCGAGCCGTTTTCGAAACCCGTGTTTTCCGAAAATTCTTCGAGGCTCCATGTGTGCGGGATTATTGCATCATCTGAATCATTGTCATGCCAGAAGTTATAGCCCCATTCGACCATTTGCGAGCCGGGCGAATCATTTGACCAGGAATTGTTTTCTATTTCATGGCCTGTTCCTGCAGCAAAATCCCTTCCAAGCGTCAGCAATATCGGCGTGATTGAATTTGTCCTCGAGGCAGAATTCCCGGTTATTGTCACCCCATCCATTTTTTCATAGCATTTAGTCGCGTCCTCATTAGGAGCCATGCTCGGAGGCGCACCTGTCCTAGTAACCATGTCAATTTCAAGGATTGCCGGGCCGTAGCTCGGTTCCGTGAATGTGTTGTTCCTGATGGCAAGGTTTTTGAGGCAATAGAACACAAGGTTCCCTTCCGGATAGAAAACTATGTCCCCGTTCTTGTTCCTGAAGGCATCAAGCTCTGTTGCGTTGTTTTCAAACGTATTGTTTTCAACAACATTGTTGTTGCTCCTTTTCACGCGAAGGGCCGCATAATTTGTGTCATGTATATAATTTCCCCTCACTAAGTTGTTGCCTTCCACGGGGTAATGCAATTCCTCGCCTATTCCTCCCCGAATCATAATGCCGTACATCGAGTCATGAATTTCATTGTCCTCAAAAATATTGTTGCTTTTGTCGGTCGAAATTCCGGCTGCTGTCCAGTCAACGCAATCCTGCCCTTTTCTGAAAATTGCATCGCTGATATTGAATCCCTTGATGGTAATGTAATCCGCGTCAACGGAGAACGCGTTGCACGCCGTGGCCTTAACAGAAACATCATCCCCGGGAAAGGCCGAGAATGTTATTCTCTTCTGCTCCGTGCCCGAAGCGCTTATCATAACTGATTCCTTATACGTTCCCTCCTTGACATACACTGTGGCCCCAGGTTTTGCTGACATCGCTGCCTTTTGGATAGTTAGCCAGGGATTTTGTTCCGAGCCATTTCCAAAGTCACTTCCCTGTTTGCTCACAAAAAATTCGTTGCCCACTGCGCAGGCTCCGCAATCCGCCTGGCAAGTTTCACAAGTTTCCCCCTCCTCACACACATCATTCTGGCATCGAGGCGGCTTTGGCTGTGGCGCGCAATCCTTTGGGCAGGCATTCGGGTTTGCGGATTCCTTTGCATCGCAGATTCCGTCACCGCACTTTTCAACTTCAGGACAATCGGAAGGGCAGCTGTTCTCTTCTCCTGATTCGCAGATTTTATCCCCGCATAATGCGTTCAAAGGCTTTTCACAATCTGCCGGGCAATTTTTCCAGTTTTCATTTTGCGAGCAAGTTCCATCCCCGCATTGTGGGGTTACAGGCTCTGTGCATCCCGCAAGAAATAGCAAAAGTATGGCTGCAGCCAGAACAATGTTTGTCAAATTGCCCCTCATCAATCTATAG
>JANLHD010000053.1 GCA_024653865.1 archaeon
GGCTTGGATGCCTCAAAGCACCACATAAAAAATCTTAAATAGCAAGAACCCATATTACTAAGAGTGGTTTTTTGAATGGGAATTTACGAAGGCACAATGGGCTTTAAGTTCAGCCTGGGCGGAGCAAAAATGCTGCCAATAATTGGCGGAATAATTGCTATAATAGCCCTATTGCTGATCACGAATTGGGCAATAGGAAATTACGAACCTGCCGCCCTGAAAATTGAATTCGAAAAAAATCCAATAAGCGTGGGCGAACAAACAATGGTATTTGTCACGGTTTCGAATGCAACGAAAATCGACGCCCAAAACGTCCCACTAACCCTGGAGGTCAAGGAACAAACCGAATTCGACATATTCCCCCTCAACGAAAAATTCAACGGAGTAATCGGGATTCTTTCATCCGAAACATCCAGGCAGGTAACATTTGTAATCAACCCGGTGCAGCAAGTGCTCCCAGGGACCTACACATTGGTCGCCCAAACCACCATAAATGGCAAGGCGTATTCAAGCGAAGTAAAGCTAAATGTCACGGCTAAACCCTAATTAGTATTTTATGGAAAACGATTCGAATTCGCCTATCGCGGGCCCGAAATTTTTCACAATGCGCAAAACCCTTGAGGCGGACGGGCCTTTTTCAAGCTCTGCCACGAGCAATTCAAGTTTTTTTCGCCCGCCCTCGGCAACAACTTCAACAGAGCCATCCGGAAGGTTCTTTGCATAGCCAACAACCCCAAGGGCATTTGCGTGCGAAACAACGAACGCGCGATAGTAAACGCCCTGCACCTTTCCGATTGCCCTGGCCTCGAGCCTCTCAAAATCCTTATTGGCCATGTGAATCAAGCAGTTCAATTGCCTTCTTAAAAATCCGTTTGTTGTCAATGTGCTTTAGCATTCCCTCGACCTTCTCCTCGCTAATCCACTCGAATGCATCGTGCTCAATTATTTTTTGCTCCAAATCAACGGTCTCGCCGCCCAAATATTTGACGAGAAACGGAGTATACAAGTATTTTGTGTCCTTTGCCATCCAGGACATTTGCAAAGGCAGCCTTGAAACAATGCGCACGTTTTTGAGCCCCGCCTCCTCCTCAATCTCCCTTAGTACGGCGACTTCAGGTGACTCGCCCTCATCAATGCCGCCCTTTACGAATTCCCATCCGGACCAATTCAAAACCCGGTGGAGCAAAAGAAACCTGCGCCCTTCGCGGGCATCGCTCGCAGCGGATCCCGGCTTCGAGGGCGCGCTTTCAAAAATTATTCCGGTTACACCGTGCTTTGTGTTCATAAGAAAAAGTATGTGCCACAAAAAAATTAAATTTGTGCCTTTTCGGCCGCCGCAGTAGCCTCTATTTTCGGCGCAAGCCCGCTTTTTTCGAGCATTTCATTGTAAGTCAAATTCGCCTGGTTTTGGATGTGCTCAAACTGCTTTTCATCCAGGTGCTTGAACCTTTTCTGCATTTCTAAATACTCCCTCACGGGCTTTGGGTTCGAGGGATTGAAGTTGAGCTTGTACTTGCCATTCTCTATTTCAAACAAATACCAAAGCCTTGATTGCACCGAGAGCTTTGCGACCTTCATCGTGATTCCGCCGTCAAAGCCTGCGCCCAGGCAGCAAGGCGCATCAATTGCAATAAACGTCGAGCCTTTGATTGCCATTGCCTTTCTAAGCTTCATTTGCAGGTCGGCATAATATGCGATTGATGCGGAAGCCGCGTACTTGATGCCGTGTGCGGCGACTATTTCCACAATCGGCTTTCTCTCGTTCTCCTTTCCCTTGTGCACGCTGCCAACCATGGTGGTCGTGGTGGATGCACCATAAGGCGTTGCCCCGGATTTTTGCACCCCGGTATTTGCGTACAATTGGTTGTCGTAGCAAACATAAAGCACGTCATCGCCCCTCTCAAGCATTCCGCTGAGCGAGCCAAAACCAATGTCATAAGTTGAGCCGTCCCCTGCAATGACAACCACTTTTGTGTGGTCGTTGCCCTGGGCCTTGAGCGCCCTTGAAACCCCAGACGCCACCGCCGGCGCGTTCTGGAAAAGCGAGTGGATGTAGGGTACCCTCCACGCGGTCTGCGGGTATTGCGAAGAGGTTATTTCCATGCATCCGGTTGCATTGACAATTATTATGTCCTTTCCGAGTGTGTCGCATACCTGTATGAGCGCATTGCTCGGCCCGCATCCAGGACAGCCCGAGTGGCCGGGCGCAAAAAGGTGCATTTCAGATTGTTCGCTCATTCCATCAACCCATTAACCTTTCATTGCCGCCTTTGGTGGCTCTGTTGTAATCCACTTTTTCACGGGACCGCTCTTCAGCGTTTCAAACAAGTCCTTCACGTGGTTCCTCTTTATTCCCCTGCCGCCAAGTCCGCCGTAAAAACTCGAGATTTCGGTATTGGTGCCCGCAAGAGCCTCGACTATATCAACATACAATGGCGCCTGTGCCCCGAGGCTGATTGCGCGGTCAAGTATACCCACTTTTTTTCCCGCAAGCGCCGCCCTTATTTCTTCGCGCGGGAAAGGCCTGTACACGCGGATGTGCAAAGCGCCCACCTTTTCGCCGGCCTCGCGCAAATCATCGACAACCGCCATTACATTGTCCATGGCAGAGCCGACCCCCACAAGGACCCTGTCCGCATCCTCAATCTTGTATCCTGCGATGAGGCCATAATGCCTTCCGGAAATCTTGCCCCATTTTTTTCCCGCCTCGACAAGAAGCTCCTTTGAATGCTCCATGTCCTTCATCACGTCCTCCCTAAAACCCTGGTAATGCGTTGGGTTTGCATAAACCCCAAGGCTCACGGGATTGGCGGGGTCCAATTTCAATGGGTACTTGTAGGGCGGCAAAAAACCCTGGACTTTTTTTTCATCAACAACATCAACCTGCTCAACCGCGTGCGTGAGGTAGTGGCCGTCAACGCAAACCATCACCGGCAAAAGGATTTTTTCGGCGACATAAAACGCCTGCGGAAGCGCATCGACCGCCTCCTGGTTATTTTTGCAATAAATTTGTATCCAACCCGTGTCGCGCTGGCTCATCGTGTCCTGTTCGTCATTCCAAATGTTAAGCGGGCTCGAAACCGCCCTGTTTCCAACAAGCATAACAATTGGAAGCCTCATTCCCGCGGCGCTAAAGAGAACCTCATGCATGTACAAAAGCCCCTGCCCTCCCGTGGTTGTGAATGTCCGAGAGCCCGCGGCACTTGCGCCAACAAGCGCGGAAATTGCGGAGAACTCCGCCTCGACAGTGATGTACTCGGGTATTTTTCCGTCAGCATAATACTGGTTGAGTTCCTCTGTGAGATGCGTGGTCGGCGTAATCGGATAGCATGCAACAACTTCCGGCTTGCAGTTCACTGCCATTTCCCCCAAAACCCTTGCGCCTTCTTTTGTCCTAATCATCCGCAACACGCTCCATTGCAATGCATTTCACGGGGCACTCGTTCGCACAAATGCTGCACCCCTTGCAGTATTCATAATCTATTTCAGGAATCTTTTTGACAACACCCATAATTCCTTCGGGGCAAAAGTTCTGGCAAATTCCGCACTTAATGCACTTGTCGCCGTTCACAAGAGGCATGTAAGCCTTCCACTCACCCGTGAGGTTTTCTGTGCTGGTTCCGGGTTTTGCGTGGGGAATAATCACCTTGCAACACCCTTTTCCACTTGCACCATGTCGTAAACTTCCTGAATCGCGTTGATGTTGGCCTCGACCACTTTTGCGGGGAGCTTTTTGGAGAGCACCTCTGAAATCGCCTTTTTCACGCTCTGTATTTTCACCACATTTGTGACCTTGCAAAATGCGCCAAGCATCACGGTGTTCAATATGAGCTTGTTGAAGTGCTTTAACGCAACCTTTGTCGCGTCCACAGTAAAAACACGCTTTGACGAAAGCCCGAGTTCGGCTGCCGGCTTTGTGGAATTGATTATCACAATGCCGTCCTTTTTGAGGCCGGCGCAAACATCAACCGCGTCAAGTATCGAGGCATCCGCTACAACCACAATGTCGGGCTCGCTAATTTCTTCATGAATTGCGATTGGTTTTTCGTCAATCCTGCAATACGCCTCAACCGGCGGGCCCCTTTTTTCCGAGCCAAAGAAGGGAAAAGCCTGGCTGTGCTTGCCCTCGTAATTTGCCGCAAGCGCTATCAAATCCGCGCCTGTGACCATTCCCTGCCCTGCCCTGCCATGCAGCCTGATTTCTTTCATACAATCAATGTTACCGGAGTACCTATAAAAAGGTTTCGATGAATGCCAACCAAAATGACGACAATTGCCTTATCGTTTTTTTGTGGGATTTTTATTCCGCTTTTTTGCCTTTTTTTTCATATTTTTTGCATGCTTGGCAAGCTCCAAATTTGCCCATTGCACATATTCCTTGTTCGCCTTTGCAAAAATTTTGAGTATTGCGGGGCACTCGTAAGAATGAAGGGAACGCACAAATTTTTTTGCTGCACCAAATTTTTTTGCCGAAGTTTTCGCGTGGATTATGAATTCCTTTCCAAAAACAAGTTTCCCTTTCCACTCATAAATAGAAGTGCTCGGCACAATGTTTGCGCACGCAATCAACCCAACATTTATGAGCGCGCGGGAAATATTCACGGCCTCTTTTTTTGATGGGCATGGGACATAGAGGATAATCACTTGGATTCCTCCTCGGCCTTCGACTTTATCAGGCGGTAAATATAGTACAGAATCGCAAAAATTATCGCAACGCCTATAATGAACTGCAGCATTGGCATGAAATCATAGCCTGCCAAAAAAATTCACCCCCCGAAAAAATAAAAAACCACAATCGCAAGAGCCACGAACCCGAGCACCACAAGGATTGCTACAACAAGATTGAGCGTATTGCTCTCCTCGGCTCTTAGCGGATTTTCGTCCTTTTTGCGCGAATCAAGGATGTCGCTTGCGATGACGGATGCCGATTCCTTTTTTCCCATAAACTTGGCGATCTCATCTTCTTCGGCAAAAAGGCTGTTGCGGGAAACTTCAGAACCCAATACACCCGGCGCGCTTTTTGAAAAATCCATGGCCTTTTTTTTATCCTCTTTTTGTTTCGCTTCCTTGCTTTCGGCTTCGGCTTTCGCGGACGAAATGGGCGCCGTGGACGGCTCCTCTTCGCCGTTTTTTTCAAAAACACGCGACTCGAATTCTATGCCCTCTGATTTTTTTGTCTGGGTCTTGGGAAAATCAAGTTCCTTAAATTCATCTTCCTCATTGCCATCGCCCGTGTCGGTATCAACCGCTTCTTCCCAATCTGGTTCGGGCTTTTTCATTTTCTTTTCAGGTTGTTTTGGCAAAAGATTCACGGGTTGCTTTTCGGGCTCTTTTGGCGCAACAATTTTTTTCTGGGCTTGTGCCAAAGGCACAACCGGGGGCGCTACGGGCAACTCTGGCGGCGAGGGCGAAGCGGGTTTGGTAACCTGCTTTTCCTGAGCCTTTATTTCAGATGGTTCCTGCGCAATTTTTTTGCCGGAAATTCTCTCCAAGAGTTCCTGGGTCCTGTCGATTTTGCGCGGCCCTGTGGCCGGGCTTTGGGGTAATTTCTCTGGAGGAGATTCTTTTTGTGCGGGATTTTTTTCGAGTTTGAAAAAAATTTCGCCTATTTTTTGCTCATCCCCTGCGCCTGGCTCTCGCCCTTGCGCGGGGGTTTTTTTCTTCTTGAAAAAATCGAAAATCTTTTCGCCGGCCATTGCTAAAAAATGGTTTTCCGGCTATATAAAACTATTCAAACGCCAAAATTTTGCAAAAATCATTCAATTGAGCCAAGTGCCCATGCCCTCTCGCCCGCGGCCCCGAGGGATGCAATTGCATTCTTCACATCGGAAGAATTGACCACGATTACAAGCCCAACTCCCATGTTGAATACGCGGAACATTTCCTTTTCCGAAATGCCGCCTTTTTCCTTTATTAGAGAAAAGATTGCGGGAACCTTTATTGAAGAATAATTTATTTTGGCAACAACCCCGCCCGGAAGTATGCGGCCAAGGTTTTCCTCGAGCCCGCCTCCTGTGATGTGTGCAATGCCCTTTATGCGGATTTTTTTCGCAAGTGCAAGCACGTTTTTGGAATAACTCCTGTGCACCGCAAGCAATTCATCCCCGATTGTTCCTTTAAGCCCCAAAACCTTGCCATTTGGCGAAAGCTTCGCGTCCTCAAAAAGCACTTTTCTCGCAAGGCTATAGCCGTTCGTGTGAAGGCCGTTTGATGCGAGGCCGATCAATGCGTCCCCTTTGGAGATTTTTGAGCCGTCAATCATTTCTTCGCGCTCAACAACGCCTATCATGCACCCCGCAATATCGTGCTCGCCCTTTGCATAAACCCCCGGCATTTCCGCGGTCTCCCCGCCAATAAGAGCGCACCCAACTTCCTGGCATGCCTTTGACATGCCGCCGACAATCGATGCTATTTGCTCCGGCACCAACCGATCCGCCGCGAGGTAATCGAGAAAAAACAATGGCCTTGCACCAAGACCCAAAATGTCATCGGAGCAGTGGTTCACAATATCCTCCCCGACAGAATCCCATTTTCCGATTGCAGAAGCAACCTTTAGCTTTGTGCCCACGCCATCAATCGTGGAAATTAAAACAGGGTCATGCATTTTGCAGACCTCTTTTAGCGAGTAAGCCGCGCCAAAAGCGCCGATGTCATTTAGCACCATCGGTCCATGTGTTTTTTTCGCAAGGCCTTTTATCAGCTTAACCGATTTGTTCCCGGCGTCAATGTCAACGCCGGCGTCCTTGTACGACGCCATTATTTGGGCCTCTTTTTCCAATAATCGCAAACCTCTTCGGTTTTTTCCACGCAAAGCCCTATGTATGATTCTGGATTTTTGAGAAGCTCGAGCTCTGGGCGGGAAAACTTTTGAATTAGTTCCATTACCCCATTTGTTTGCGACGCAGTTTCGAACACGGTTTTCCCCTTTTCCTTTGCCTTTAACGTGATTTGCCTGACGGCTTCGTGCGCATCGGTGTGCCCGTGCTTTGCGAGCAAAAGATATAGCGGCTCGGCCACCACCGACTCGCGGCTCGAATCAAAGTTTGCCATCATGGCTGCCCTGTCGACAACCAAATTCGAGCAGACCTTTTCGAGGCGCTCCGAAGAAACCACCAACGCCACAAAAAGCTCCGGAATAAAGCGCGCGGAAGCGCTATTGGTGAGGTCGCGCTGGTGCTCGGAAATCGCGTCCATGTAAAACGTGTTCATCAACGGCATGAATTTTTTCCAAAGGCTCTTCACGTTCTCAAAATTAATCGGGTTGCGCTTGTGCGGCATCGTGCTCGAACCAACCTGGTCTGAGCCAAACGACTCCGCAATCTCCGCGATTTCGGAGCGCTGCAAATGCCTCATGTCGTCCGAAAAATTTGCGAGCACCGTGAACGCCTCGATTGTGGAGTGCAGCAAATCAAGCAATGACTCCGGGGGCACTATCTGCGTGGAATGCAGTGCGCTAACAAGGCCCAGCTCGTCCATGACGTCCTTCTCGAGTTTTCGCGGGTTTTTTACAAGAATGGATGACGCGTTGTAACCGCCGACGGCGCCGGAGCACTTGCCCTCGAGTTTTTGCGCGCAATACTCCATGTTGGAAATTGCCTTTCCAAGGCGGTTCACGTGCGAGGCCATTGCAAAGCCAAAAGTGATTGGCTCGGCGTGCTGGCCGTGGGTCCTTCCAATCTGGAGGGTTTTCTTTTCCCTAAGCGCTATTTTTATCCAAATATTCAAAAGGCGCCGCAGTTGCGGAACCACAAGTTCGAGCACAGCCTCCTTGTAGCGCACGGCGCTCGCGGTGTCGACAATATCGTAGGATGTGGCGGAAAAATGCACGAAAGGCTTTGCCTGCGCGGAAACTTTCGAGCGCAAAACATTTGCAAGCGCGCGGACATCGTGCTTAATCCTTGCCTCCTCGGCATAAACCTCTTCCGCGCGGATGTTGAATGCCGCCTTCTCAACTTCCAGGGCAATTTTTTTCGAGCACACGCCCTGCCGCGAGAGCGCCCTCACAAGCGCTGCCTCGACCTTTGCCTGGTAGTGCACGCGCGCGTTTTCTGAGAGATAAATTTCTGCCCTCTTGCGCAGTCCCCCTGAGAGGTAACGGTAATCCAGGGGAGAAAAGAGGTCAAACTTGTCCAAAACAACCACGCCTTGATAAATTAGGCGTTTAAATATTTAAAAGGCGATTGGCTTGGGGGCTTTGGGTTTTATTGTCCCCTATGGCGCCTACGATGCTCGCCGCTTTTGCTTTGCACAGGGCTACTTTGCACAGGCCTTTTTTTTGCGCGCGTACCAGCCCTGTCTTTTTGCCTGGCTTTTTGGATTATTTGTGCCGTCATTTCAGCAGGAGTTAGGGGCCAATCTGTGCGCATACGCGAGCCGGCAGCCCTGCCAACTTCATGCATTTGTGCATCCCCAGATGCATCCTCGGATTCTATTTCGGATTTTCTTTTTTCTATTTCAGCCTGAAATTCTTTTGCAACCGCGCCCGGAACCCAACTCTCTTTTTTGAATATTTCAAGGCGCGCCAAAAGACTGTCAAGTTCGGCGTGTGTTTGTGCAAAGCGAATTTCGCCCCTCAAGGCACGCACGCCTCTTTTCGCGAGCCGCGGGCCAAAAGCTCGCCAAACAATGCGCGAATTCTTTGCGGCGGATTTTACTCCATGAAAAAGTTTCGCAATGCCCATGATAAATAGAGGAAAAAAGTGAAATAAAAGCATTCCTAAACGCTAGTTTTTCTCTAGAAATGCCTTGTACGAATTCATGACCTCTTCTAGGGCAGGCGCCTTCCAGTGCTTCTCGCCCGTCCATGCCTCGCACACGCTCTTGTACATGTTCGCGACAATATCCTTTAGCTCCTGCGGCAAGGGCTGCGGCGCGGGCCATGCGGATTTTTCAACGCCACCAGCCTTTGCGTCCTCTATTGCCTTGTACCAGGGCGTTGTTTTGTAAAAGTCCCTGCAAACCTGCTTTGATACGTGAATGCCATTCCAAAGAAACCTATTCTCATCCAAGGTTCCGCACACATCCACCAAAATAAGCTCGTTCTTTGGCCCAACGCCGAATTCCACTTTTCCATCCGCGTGCTCAAGGCCCAGTGACTGCGCCTTTTGCGTGATGAAATCGTTGATGTTAAGCGCGTGTTCCTTCAGGTCGTACAATTGGTCCTCGCTTATCTTCGAGAGCTCAAGCGCCTCGTCCCAGGAGAGGTAACGGTCGGTTGGCTCGAGTTTTGTGGAAACGTCCAAAAACGGTTTCTCAAATTTTTCCCCGGGCTTTGGCATGTGCTCCAAGCCCAAATCTTCCCTTCCAATCTGCCCGGATTCTATGCGCTTGAAAACGCTGCTCCCTTCCGGAAGCGAGTTGCGGAAAATTATTTCAAGCGGCACAAGGTAATTCCTTGTTTCCTCGTAAATCTGGTTATTTTGCGGAAGAAGCACGCGCACAAGGTTCACTTCCATCTTGTTTCCCGAAACAAGTTTTCTAAAATGGGTTTTCAGCCCGAATTCCTTTTCAAGAGCCTTGAAGTTGTAGGCGGATTGCCTGCAAAGCGCCTCGCCCTTTCCGGGAATGGTGTCTGGCATTTTGCCGTAATCAAAAACACTGTAATCGTCCGTAAACTCGAACACTCCAATGCCCAAAGAATCGTCAACCGGCTCTTTTTGCACTAATAGATTTTTTACTGAACCCAATTCAAAACACCTCTCCAATAAATATTGCCAAGTAAATTATTTTTAAACCGAACTAAAGCCCGCAAAAAAACCAAAGGACATTACTTGTTTGCGTCCATTACCTTTTTTGCCGCACTTCTCCTAAGTTCAAGTATTTTTTGGTCATGCCCGTGCCTCAAATTCACGAGCGAAAGCGCGGCCAGTGCCGCATTCTTGTAATTGTTCAGGCCAACACAATAAGTGCCCTGGAGCGAGTCAAAGAATTTCACGGCATCCGCCTTCTTGGTTTTTTCCTTCACAAGGACGTTTATGACAGCGCCGCGGTGCTTTGGGACTTTTTTGCCCAATTTCACAAAATCAATGAAAACCGAGGTGTACTCGGGCTTTTTCGGGAGCCTTCCCACCATATGCGGAATCGAGTTTTCCTTCATGAATGCAACGCACTTGTCAAAGTACTTTTTTTCCTCGCCGGTTTTTTTCGGGACAATCACTATTCTCGAAAGGCCGTGCAGGAACTGGTTGCAAAGCCGAACCGCGGCATCAATGTCCCCAACACCCACAGTAATTACGGGCACATCCGGCGGCATTTGTGCGCACGAGAGAAAGGAATCCATTCCAGAAAACGCGCCCTCGCACGGAAGGCCAATTACCGGCTTTATTTCCTCAGAAGCCAAAACCCCTGGAAGCGCGGCAGCAAGGCCGGCTCCGGCAACAAATATTTCGGCATTGGTGTCGCGAAGCGCGTCCCTCAAATCCTTCGGGGTCTTGTGGGCGCTTAGCACGCGAAATTCAGTGGAAATCCCGGATTTTGTGAGACGCTCAACAAGCGGCTTGTAAACATGGCTGTCAGACGAAGAGCCAAAAACAACGAAAACATCAGACAATAAAAACACCTCTTTTTACCATTTTATGTTGCGGATTCATTTTAAACCCACCCCACAAAAAACGAAAAAAAAACCAAAAAAATGGGCATTAAAAGCGCAATTCCTTTAAAAAGCGTGTATTGCTTAGTGTTTAGGTGCTCTTATGCCAGGAACCGTTGTAATAGGCTCGCAATTTGGCGATGAAGGAAAAGGGAAAGTAACCGATTTTTACGCCGAAAACGCGAATTTGGTGGTGAGATTCCAGGGCGGGAACAACGCAGGCCACACGGTTGTTGTCGACGGCGAAGTGCTAAAATTCCATTTGCTTCCAAGCGGCGTTGCGCAGGAAAAAAGAATTCTAATAGGCGCAGGGGTAGTGCTTGACCCGCGCGTGCTCAAAAAAGAGCTCGAAGAGCTAAGGGCAAAGGGGAAAAAATTCGAGCTCGGAATCGACCCAAGAACGCACATAATAATGCCCTGGCACAACCTGCTTGATGAAGGAAGGGAGGAGAGCCGCGGCAAAACCAAAATCGGAACCACCAAAAGAGGAATTGGGCCGTGCTATGCAGACAAGGCCGAACGCCTTGGGATTCGCTTTGAGGACCTCGTGGACAAAAACCGGCTCGCCGAAAGAATTGGGGCAATTTTTCCCGTGAAATTGGCGATTTTGGAAAAAGTTTACGGATTGAAAGTGCCATTCGACGAGGACTCTGTGCTCAAGGAATACTCAAAACTCGGGGCGGAGTTCGCACAAATGCTATGCGACGTGTCGCTTGAAGTTTGCACAACCATTGACAAAAAAGAAATTCTTTTCGAAGGCGCACAGGGAACTTTTTTGGACAACGATTTCGGCACATACCCATTTGTCACAAGCTCGCACCCGATTTCGGGCGGAGTTTCAATCGGAATAGGGATGCCTCTGAACAAAATCCAAAGAATAATCGGAATAGTGAAGGCATACACCACGCGCGTGGGTTTCGGCCCGTTCCCCACGGAGCAGGAAAACGAAATCGGCAAGCATTTGGTGGAAAAAGGGAACGAATTTGGCACGACCACTGGAAGAAAAAGAAGGGTCGGCTGGCTTGATTTGCCTATGATGAAAACCTCGATGAGGCTAAACGGCTTCACCGAACTTGCGATAACAAAACTCGACGTGCTCTCGGGCCTTGAAAAGGTCAAGGTTTGCACCGGATATGATGTCGGCTCGAAAAAAATCGATTTGTTCCCCTACTCGAACAAGGGCCTTGAGAACGCGAAGCCAATTTACCGCGAATTCAATGGATTCAAGGTCACGGGAAAGGAAAAAAAATACTCGGATTTGGACAAGAACGCGCGCGCATATTTGGAGTTCATTGAAAAGGAAATCGCAGCGCCGATAAAGCTCGTTTCAATCGGCCCCGGAAGGGAAGAGACCATACTCAAGTGATGCCATGAAATTGGAAGAAGGAAGAGCACCCATGCTTTTTGGGTTAATACTATTTTTTGTCAATTTTTTCTATGTTGTTCTTGTGGAGGGAGTGCCCCTAAATTTTACTAAGATAATCCTCGCAATGGCTATAGGTGCGGCTAAGCCCATTTATGCGCTAAATCCTTTAGTTGGAACATATTTTTTTCTCTTCAATTTTATTTACCAAACCCTTTGGCTGCTCATTACCATTTTGGGAGTTGGATGGATGGTCCAAGAAGGAAAAAATGGGGCAATTGAAAAACAATTGGATGAATTCCTCAAAAAACGGGGGTCGATATATAATAACATTTTTTTGATTGCAATTTTAGGGCCGCTCTTGGCAATTATTTTTGTCTGGGCAATTGTTGCCGCGATTTCAATTTTTCATGGAATAAATGTTGAATTGAGCCTTGACCAACTTCTGGACTGGAAACTCGTGGCTTAAAAATTGAGAAAAGGTGATTGATTTGGCAAGCCATAAAGGATTACTCGAAAGGAAAATTGCCGCAATGGAAGGCAAGCCAATTGATTACCCCACGGGGGCCTCGGCCGCCATTAAGCTCTTTGACAATCTGTACAAGAAGCGCCTCATCGAGGGCGCAACCCCC
>JANLHD010000056.1 GCA_024653865.1 archaeon
GCTCAAAACAATCCTCTACACTTCGACCGCGCGCGACCCCGACAAGACAATTTATGACGAAGGCGCAGAAATAGATTACCTGCTCGCAATCGTAAAGGAGGATTTTGCGGACAACCCGGCAAATGCCCCGGTTCTAGGGGACACAGAGAGCCGTGTGCTCGCAAAAACCATCAAATCCATACTCTCGCCCATCCAGGACAGCGTGGACTACGCCTTCTACATCAGGGTGCCGAACCAGGAAAAAGTTGTTTATTTTTTCATCCACGCCACGAATTTTCGCGCAGAGCAGGTGCCAGAACTCGGGAGGAACTATTACGCCTACCAATCAACAACAAATGATCCGTCCACTCCGGAGGACGAATCCCACGCAAATTATTTTTGCGCAATTCCAACAGCCACATATGAGGGGTACAATGGCTTTATGAAGCGCCTCGACCGCCTTCTTGTGAACGTCGGCCCGGTATCGCAGGCGGTTTCGGTCGTGAAGCTCGCGGAAAACAGCAACGACAAGAGCATTGACGCGCAGGTTGATTTGAAGCTCTGGGACGCAACCTGGCTCGGGGAAACCAGGAGCAGGAACGTCGGATTATTTTACCAAACAGACCCACAGGACCCGCTTCCAGAATGGAGCTGCGTTAGCGCGGATTAACGCCTGGTTTAGCTGTGCCTTTTTTTCTTGAATTCCTCGCCGCATTTCGGGCAGGAATATTTCAAGAACGCATCCTGGACCTCTACTTTTTTTGCGCAATGGTCGCAAAAAGCGGTTCCGCACTTTGGGCAATAAATTATTTCCTTTGCCTTGTTGTTGCAGTTCGGGCACGCGCTATTTCCCGAATCCACTTCCTTTTCCAGGACATCAAAGTCCCCCTCATCATCCAGCCCGCTTTCGAGCTGTGAAACCTCATCCATGCCCACAAGTTCCCTAAGCTCTGTTCCCTTCGCCTGCAGCGCAGCCTCTTGGGAATCATCCTCGCCAAGCAATTCGCCTACATTCCCTGCATCTGCATCGTAGCTTTCTTTTGTTTCAAGCTCCTCTGAGTCGCCGGATTCAATGGCATCTTCTTTTGCCTTTTCATTTCCCTTTTTCGCCGCCTTTTTTTCCTGCCTTTGCCTTTTTTGGCGCCTCTGCCGCATTTTTTCTTTTGGGCTTTTTTCCGCGCCTGTTTTTTCCTGGGGCGGTTTTCCCTCGTTTTTTATGAACTCCATGCTCTGTGAGATCTCCTGCTTTGCCCTCTCGGATTTTTGCAGTTCCTTTTTGAGCTGGTTAAAGACATTGTCGCTGATTTCGTCAAGTTCCTTCGATGCGGGGTACCTGTTGTTTTGCTCCCTGAATTTATCCACATGCTCTATGGCTATCTCTTCGCCCCTCTCGCGAATCTCGCTATCGGAGTCCCTGTGGAACCTTCTTAGCCTTCTTGGAATATCCTCGCCCAAAATTCACTCCCCCTTCGTCTCCTTCAACAATTCCTTCAAAAGCCTCGCCGACTTCGGCATCGACTCGGAAACCTTCTTTTCCTCGAGCTCATTTTTCGTCATCATTTGTTCCTCGAGTTCCCCGCCAATTTTTTCCCGGATGTTCTCCTTGATGTACTGCTTGGATTTTTCGACCCTTTCCTCCATCTCGCTGCGTGTCGCCACATCGGTTTGCTCCTTTGCCCTGATGTGCCTCTCAAGCGCGCCTATTATCGCATCCACATTCCTCTTTTTTTCGGCGTCCACGTTGCGCTCCCCAATCGGCGCCTCTTTCGCAATAGCCTGCCTTACAATTTCCTTTTCCTGCGCTTTGGGGATGAATTCGGGCAAAATTTTTCCCGTCAACGGTCGCGGCGCCAAAATCACTGCTTCGCTTTTTTGGGCCGGCTTTTGTGCGGTTTCGGGGGACTTTTTTTGCCCGATTTTTTCGAGCTTGTCCTTGAGCGTTGAGATGCTGATTTTTTCCTCCTCCGCCGGCTTTTCAATCGGCTTTTGGGCAATTCTCTCCACCGCCCTTTTCGCCACCACGTTGGCGCTCACAACCCTTTTCGGAACCGAGACATTCACCTTGCCGGGCGAGAGCAATTTTCTTTTGAGCGTCAAAAACAATGCGCCCGCGAGAAAAATGCCGGTGGCGTTTAGAAAAACAATTTCCAAAAAACCCATTCCGGTGCCAAGAAAATTTTGTGCCGCAAAGGCGCTTGCGAGAACTAGCGCGGAAAATACGATTCCAAAAACAAGGCTCCACCCGCTCTTGTAATCAATGGGGAAGCCGCGTATGTTCGGCCAGCCAACGCGCATCATTATGTAGCCCCAGCTCGTGGAGCCGAACAAAACGTAAACCGCAACGCCTAGCTGCAGGACTTCGGCAAGAGAAACCATGCACTAAAGATATTTATAGAACTTAATAAATTATTGTCTTCATGGCAATCGGACCCGTGGAAAACCTTTTTTTATCCCTGCTCGGGCTGCTTTGGGGCTCAATCACTGTCGCAATCCCGCTTTTTGTTTTGGTGGTCATAGGCAAAATCCTGCGCGAAAAAATCGCCGAAAAAACACAACGCAGCTGGCTCGTCACGGCGTTCATTTCCACATTCCTTTTGACATTCGTGCTTTTCCTCGCCGCATACTTTTTCCCGTTCCTGCTTTCATCACAAGCCGAGGCGGTCGGCGAACTCCCCTCGATTTTCGCGCCCTCGGCAACCGACATACTAATCTCCTACATATACGGCATTCTCAAGGCGGCAATCACCGCGCTTGTTGTCAGCTTGCTTTTGATGCCGCTCGAATTCGTGGGCGCATACGTGCACTCGGTTGTGTGCGAAAAAACCGCGCCGAAAAAAAAGAACGCCGGGATTTTGCAGCTCGCCCTGACCTCATATGCAATGGCGGTATTTTCTTCTGCAATGCTAATTTTCATAGTGCCCGAGGCGATTCCTGGGATTTTTTTCTTCCTCTACTACGGCCTATAAATCTCCTGCGCAACTACGGGGAAACAAATAAATAGCCCCGCACTCTTCTTAGATATTATATATATAGCAGTGTCCTTGCATGAGCCGCGCCACCATAGCCTTCATAATTTACCTCTTTCTTTTCCCAATGGCGGCCAACGCGACCGGCTTTGCCGCTAATTCCCCTGCTTATTTTGCGGATGAGGAAGGCCCGTTTTCGTCCGCGGACGAGCCGCAGGAAGTGCCGGCAGAACCCGACCCGCGTGTGCTCACAACAACGCCGCAAGAGAGGGAGGAACTAGAACAAGGGCAGGTTGAAGACGCGCCCGCCCCGGAAGCGGAGCAGGTCGACCAGTATGTTTGCTCGATGCACGAGCTTGAGGATTCAGAGTCCGCGGCACTCATTGATTTGCTCAAAAAAGGCTTCACGGGAAATGAAATCGCCGGTGAAACCGAAAAAGACCTCGACCGCCCGGAACTTGCGACAAAAGAACTCGTGCTCCAAAACCCCGACGATGAAAACTCCGCGGTCAAGGCGGAAATTCCCAGCCTAAAATTCGGTGCCAAGGAGGCATCACAATTTTTGAACAACAGGTTCAGCGGCCCCTTTGCATTCGGAGTTGTCCTTGACGACTCCATTAGGACCGGGCGCTGCGAAACCTTTGACGGAAACTGCACACTAACAGGCCCCAACCTCACCCGCAGGAATTCGGGCGCGGGAATTCTCGCGGACACAAAGCCAATCCGAGAAGTTTTTTCCGGCCTCTTCGACGGCAACCAAAGCTCCACAAATTTCACCAACCAGGAGGCGGACGCATTGCGCACCGCGCTTGACATCGACTCCGCGCCCGATGGCGAAGGCGAGGCCGGGCTTAGCGAGGCACAAATAAAGGTCGCAACCCGCCTGGAATCCGAACTCATTCCCAATTCAATTCTCACGTCCTCCTTCGACGCAAAAATGGTAACGAATTGCGCGAATCCTGATTGTGTAATTACAACCTACTCGCTCTTCGACAAATACTTCAATTCATGGATGTCCTCGGAAATGGTGGTCAGCACCTTTGGCCCGAGCCTATTGTACCAAACAAAAAAACTCTTCGGCTGGACAGGCAGGCGCGGCTTTCTCTCCGGAGTTCGTGACGGCTATTATGAATTCCAGGACCAACTTAGGAAAAAATTCATTACCGAGGAATCCGTCCTTGGAAGAATGAAGGCAAGCAGGATAAAAGCCAGAATTGATCGGAACGGTTGGAGGGATTGGTACCAGCAAATGGTCACGGGGCACTCTGACGGAAGCGGCTATTATCTAATGCAAACCGAAGGGTTCCAGAATTGGTGGGGAAAAGCCCAGGGAAAGGGCGGATTTTTGGAGAACATAAAAACCGCACAGGAACGCGCGGAACTTGTGAGGCTCTTCAAGGATATGAGAAGCGTGCTAAGGGCGGGAAAGGCGCGCAATGACGATGCGCGCCAGGCATTCGAACTCGCAAAGGAAACATTCGGGCTTGACAATGCGGTTACGAGGCAAAAGTACATAGAGTACGGCCGCGACACCGTGAACTATATGGACAAAACTTTTGACGAGATGCTCGGCGCCGATTACATTGAATGGATTACAAGGCACCCGAACGCCGGATTTTACAACAAAGGGGTTTTGCAGGTGAGGCCTGACGGCGGAAGCGAAGTAATAAACCTCTTCCACGAGCACAGGAACGTGCAAAGAATCCTGAGAAAATTCGCGGACGACGGCACATTCAGGGGCTTTGAAAACGACATAGGAAAGTACGGGTCGGCATACCAATCCCAGGGAGACGATTTGGTGTATTATGTCTTTGACAGGCAGAACGCGGAAAATTACCGCGGGCTTTCATACAGCAACCTCGAGAGGGCGGCAACGAACCAGCGCGACACCTTTGCGGCAACAGATTACGGCGAATACATTCCCTACACCACCCAATCGGTTCCATTCATCCAAAATAGAATTGGGTCAAATCCGCAGCTCTTCCAGGGAAACTGGACACAGGCAGGCGCGCTCACTCCCGCACAAATAACCGCCATGATAACCAACGCAAGAACCGGCCCCACAGCAAACATGAAGTTCGGTGTAATCAACACACAAACAATGATCGACACCCTTCAGGAGAGGAATTGGGTTTCGAGGCGCTACTGGAACGCGCTTGACAAGCTCCTGGCGCAGGAGGATGAACTCATACGCAGTTATTTCACAATCAAAGGCGGGGCAAAATGGACCGCCCTCCCCTATGGTTATTGGTGGGCAAAGCGCGGATTCGGCGTGGAAGGAATAAGCCTCTACCAATTGCC
>JANLHD010000059.1 GCA_024653865.1 archaeon
CCTATTGGTTGCGCGCGAAGATGAAATGGCGCCGGAATCAACCTCGATTGGAAAATAGGTTACTATGTTGCTCCCCGAAACAAGCGCAATCACCCAATATGAGGAATCCTCAAACTCTATTGAAACATTGGGCGCGGAGTAGGTTTCCGAATCATAAAGGAAGTGGTTTTCGTTCGCAACAAAATTTACAGCCTCGCTTCCGGAAACCGAAAGCGCGAATGGCGAGCAAACCATCAAAAAAACGATTGCGATGAGGGGCTTCATTCTAGTAAATAATGATTCTTACAATAAAAACCTATTTGCCGCAGGTTCGCCACAAAAAGCATTAAAAATGCAGGATTCATTTAGTTCTTATGCCAAACACCGCGATTCGCCTTGAAGCCATGCAAATGGCGTTTGAAGCCCAAAACCAGCAGGACCTGAAGCGAATCGCAAACGACTCCATAAAGGACGCGGCAATGGAGGACAGCCAGGAACTAGCAGGCATTGCGGTGGTTGCCTACTCTCTTTACAAAATTCTCTCAAAGGACCATTTCGTGAACAACCCCGCATGGCCAAGGGTAAACGCGGCAATAATTGGCGCGCTCAAAAAAAGCATTTTTGCACTTGCAAGGGGCAGCAAAAAAGAATACGAAAAAAACATGGCGTCAGTAGCCCTTGAAATCAGGGGCATTGACGACCGCCTAAGCAACTATGCACAAAACATTTTCGAAAAGGGAAAAATCAAACAGGCATCAACAGCCTACGCCCTTGGCCTTAGCATCGGGCAGGCCGCATGGCTCACGGGGGCACAGAGAAAGGCGCTCCAGGAATACATAGGGCAAACAAGGATACACGACGAACAGCCCCCGGCAAAGGGAATCGCAAGGCGGCTCGAGGAACTCAGGAAGGGGTTGAAATGACAAAAATAATCGTTGACTCCAGCACGCTCATCACACTCTCCGGATCGTGCTTCATCAATATTTTCCGCGAACTTTCGGAACGCGAAAAAATCAGGTTCATACTCCCGGCATCCGTCTATTACGAAAGCGTCGAGAGGCCAATCAAAATAAGGAGGTTCGAACTCAACGCCATTAGAATCAGGGAAGCGGTAAGAGGCGGCTACCTGGAACTCGCAAGGACCACGCCCTCGATGAAACTCACCATGGAAAAACTTGCGAGCGCCACGGCAAACGTCTGCCGGGCAAACGGAAAAAAAATCAGGCTAATCGATTTGGGTGAGGCGGAAACACTCGCACTCATGAAAGAAGTAGGCGGTGACATCCTTGCGATTGACGAGCGCACCACGAGAATGCTGATTGAGGAGCCGCAAAACGTCCTCAAATTCCTTGAGCACAAGCACCAGTGCAAAGTAACAATGGACAGGGGAGAACTTGGAGAATTTCGGCAATTCTTCGGAAAAATTAGGGTAGTGCGCTCGGTGGAATTGCTCGCACTCGCATACGCCGACGGCGCGTTTGCGACCAGCATGCCAAAATCAAAAGAATCGCTCGAGGCCGCGCTTTTTGCGGCAAAATTCGCCGGGTGCGCGGTTTCCGCGCAGGAAATACTCGATTACACGCAGGTAATGAAATGATCGAGGAAGCAAGCGAAACCGATTGCGAAGAGCTCGAAAGGCTAATTGCCCAAGAATTCGCGTACAAGGGGCTTGATCGGCAAAAAATCTCGATGCGCATCCAAACCCCCGGAATAATGGTGTTCAAAAAAATTGTCGGCAAAAAAATAGCGGGATTTGTCGAAATAGAAATAACCGAAGGCGGAATCGGCATGATAAATGCCATTAGCGTGTCCCGAAAAATGAGAAACAAGGGATATGGCAAGGAACTATTGAGGCACGCTCTGGGAAGGCTTGCTGACAACGAGTGCAAAACTGCGAGGCTTCTTGTGAAAAAAAATAATTCGGCGGCCAAAAAACTATACCAGGACCACGGGTTCTGGCACAGCGCAGTGCACACGAAAAAAATCGACGGAGAGGAAATAGAGGTCTGGGAAAAAGAAATAACCACGGAACACGATTACCTCAACTAAAAAAAATCAGTAGGACTTCGCAAAAAGCACGCGCTTTGACGCAAGCTTTCCCGTAAAAATGCACTTCGAGGGCTTCTGTTTTTCGGAGAACGGGATGCACCGCGAACTCGCCCCTGTTTCTTCCTTTATTTTTTCCTCCTCCTCCTTATCCAGGCAAAAGTATGCGAGAACCATTTTCCTCCCGGCAATCGCCTTCTTGAATTCGGCGTAATTCTTTGCCTCCACAATGTTTGCGTCCAAAAACTTTTTCGCCTTCGCAAACATGTCGCGGTGCATTTCCGCAAGAATTTCCGGAATCCTTTTTGCCGCGTCCGATTCCTTCACGAATTCCTTTTTTCCATTATCGCGCCTCACGACAACGACCTGCTTTTTCTCCAAATCCTTCGGCCCAAGCTCGATGCGCAAAGGAATTCCCTTGAGTTCCCATTCATTGAACTTCCAGCCCGCACTGTAATTTTCCCGCGAATCCACAAACACGCCGAGTGCACAGAGCTTTTTTTCGATTTCGCGCGCCTTTTTCATTGTGGCGTCCCTTGTCTTGTCAAAAACAATCGGCACAATCACCGCTTTTTTGGATGCGAGCATTGGCGGGAGCACAAGGCCCTTGTCGTCCCCGTGCACCATTATAATCGCCCCTATAAGGCGCGTGCTAATCCCCCAACTGCTCTGCCATGGAAGCGACTCCTTTCCTGATTCATCCAAATATTTGATTCCAAACGCCCTGGCAAACCCCTGGCCCAAATTGTGCGAAGTGCCCATCTGCAGCGCTTTGCCGTCCGGCATCAACGCCTCTACGGTGGTGGTGTAAAGCGCGCCCGCAAATTTCTCGGACTCGGTTTTTATTCCGTCCACCACGGGAATTGCGAGCAATTCCTCCATCATTTTTTTGTACTCCCCCAAAAAAAGCAAAACCTCCCTGTCGCACTCCTCCTTGGTGGCATAAACGCAATGCCCTTCCTGCCACAAAAATTCGCGCGTGCGCAAAAATAGCTTTGTCTGCTTTACCTCCCAGCGAAGCACGTTGCACCATTGGTTGATGCGCAAAGGAAGGTCACGCCACGAGCGCACCCACTGCGCGTATGAATTGTACATTATGGTTTCGGACGTCGGCCTTATCGCGACCTTCTCCTCGCCCTCCTCCTTTTCAACCCACGCGAGTTCGGGGGCAAATCCTTGCGCGTGCTCCGCCTCTTTCCTGAAAAAAGTTTCGGGAATCAGCAGGGGAAAATACGCATTTGCCACGCCGTGCGATTTTATCACCGAATCGAAATGCCGCTGAATGGATTCCCAAACAGAATACCCGTTCGGGCGAATGACCATAAATCCCCTGATGGGTGCGTGGTCAGCCAATTCTGCCTTTATGACCACCTGGTTGTACCACTCGCTAAAATCAGCCTGCTTTGAAACCGTGATTCCCGCGGTCTGCTCCTTTTTTTGGTCGGCCAATAAAATCACTTTTTACAAGAAAAAGTAACAGGGAACTAATTAAAACCATTCCATTGGCACAAAAAAATAAGAAAATGTGGGAGCGCCCGGATTTGAACCGGGGTTACAAGACCCCCAGCCTTGAGTGATAACCAGGCTACACTACGCCCCCACAACTCAATAGGATTTTCTTGCGAATAAGCTTTTTAAACCAAAAGCGCGCGGGAAAATTGGCGGTTTATCCAACCAAAGCCACGATAACCAATGGCGGCCAAAATGAGGCTATTTGGCATCTAAGTAGAAGCCAAAAATGGTGTCCTTGACAAGCGTTCCCGTAACCGTTACCTTATCGCCCACCGCGGGAAGCCTCTCGGAAGAAACCGCAAGCGAACCTGTGGCGTCCTCAATTATGTAACCAGATAGGTCGCCGATTTTTATCGAATTGGTGACCGTACCCGAAACCGTCACCTTTTCACCCACATTCGCATCGTTTTTAACCTCGGCTATCTCCTGCGAAATGCACCCGCTGAGCAGGATGAATGCAGCCAATGCCAATGCGAATAAAATTTTGTTCATTTAAGTAACATGGAGTTGGAAGCATTTAAAATTGCTTCGAAAAATTCGAATAATTTGCGTTGTTTTCAAC
>JANLHD010000083.1 GCA_024653865.1 archaeon
CTGTAAAAAAACCCCCGGAGCAAATAGCTAGAGTTGACATCATTGGGTTTCTTGCGGGGATGAAAGAAAAGGGGGTTTCTAATGCGACCCTTGCTTTGGTGCACTCCTCGCTCAAATTCTTTTTCTCAAAAGTGTCAAAGAACCCGGTGATGCTCGATGTTAAGGCGCCAAAAAAGGCAAAGTACCTGCCGACGGTTCTAACAAAGGACGAGACAAGAAGCCTTCTGAAGGCGGCGCGCCTGGGAAGAAATCGGCTTTTGCTCCAATTCATTTACTCGACAGGGGTTAGGGTGAGTGAATCTGTCAAAATGAATGTGGATGACGTGAATTTCAAGGAGCACATGGGAAAGGTTCGGTCGGGAAAGGGCGCAAAGGACCGCATCATTATTCTCTCCAAAAACTGGTGCAAGCTCGCAAAAAAATATGTCGAAAAAAGAAAGGCAAAATCACCCTGGCTTTTTTGCAAAAAAAACGGAAAACCAATCACCTCCGACACCGTGCAAAGAATAGTGAGAAACGCGGCAAAAAAAGCCGGAATTCACAAAGAGGTGACTCCGCACGTGCTCAGGCACTCGTTTGCCACGCACCTGCTCGAAGCCGGGGAAAATATCAGAAAAATACAAGAGCTCCTTGGGCATAGCAATCTGAACACCACCCAAATTTACACGCATGTTTCAACCGAACAGCTCAAAAAAGTCAACAGCCCCCTCGATAGCCTCTGACCCCTTAGCCCCACACTTCCACTAATACACAAAAAAACAAAAAATTTGACAAACAAGTGGAAAATTCCCAAAAAAAACCACAAAAATATTATGTATAGGGGATATGTGGGCTGGCTTTGTTTTTAATGGATATTAATAGATATTTTGTAAACCAACAATTATTATGTAGAAGTTGTATTCTGTATTTAATCCTAGGTTTGGAGAGGTTTTGCGCACATAAGCTTTATATATCTGGTGAACTTTATTATTTCAACAAGTTATTTATTGGAGGCAAAAACAATGACGGTCAGAATTTCTAAGCTCTTCGGCATGGACATTTACACGACCAACGCAGACTATAAAGGCAAAGTTTTTGACCTCGTGATTAACCTTGAAAAAGGCAAAATCGAAACAATCACGACAGAGGCCCTAAAGGCAAGGTCAAAGGCAGAGGCAAAGAAAATCATAAGCGAAAAAAGCATACCCTACAATAGGGTCAGGTCTGCCAAGGATATTGTAATCGTCGGCTCAACCGCAAGGCCAGAGCCCGAAGCAGAAGAACCAAAAAGCACCGGAAGGCCAAGCGCCAGGCGCTACTAAGCCTTCCGAACAATTATTTTTTACGCCCTAATACGTTATGTTTATAAATTATACATAAGAATGTCTTTATAGTATAATAATAGTGTATTAGTGGAAGTGTGGGGGGTCAAGGTTGCTTAAAGGTTATTTCGTTCAGTATAAATTCATTATTCCGGAAACCACCAAACACTCTTCCTACACATACCAAAAACTCTTCAGGGCGCTCTACGGCTACACCCAAAACGTAACCAAATCGAACGGCAAAACTTATCATTACCACCGAAAAGGGATTCTTTCCGATATTCCTTACATCAGGCCGGGGAAAAACTGCGTTATAATACCCCCAAAATCTTTTGCGGCACTTGACACTTTTTTTAAAACAGGAAAAAATCCAACCCACTACTGGAGAATCAAGGGGGATTGGAAGGCAGTTTTTTATTTGGATGAAAAAAATCTTGATCCCGCGCAGGTGGTGGGGGCGATCAAAGAGCAAATAAAGCGTTTTTTCCGGGGCAACGACGAAAATCTTCCCCTCCCAGAACTATCTCTAATTGCCGACCGACAAAAAGCCGGCACGCCGGTCAAAAAAGAAAAGGCGGCACTCGCGGTTGCCGAAGCGGAAAAAATAATTTCGAGCCCCTGGTTCAAGGACATTTACACTTCGGACCCGGAACTGCGCAAATTCTACGATGATTACAAAACAATCAAAGGGTAATATTTCTTTTTTTGATTTTTTTATCAAAAAAAAGTTATGTAGTTAAGCCCTCTCTTTTGCGGCTTCGCGTTCTTTCACCGACTTTTCCTTTTTGCCCTCGAGTTTAATCAGCACATCGCGCTTTCTCCATTTTTTCTTTCCACCCACACTCGTGGTTTCAAGAAGGCCTATGTCAACTAGTGTCTTAATGTAAGGGTAGAGGCTTCTGTCATTCTTGTAATCCATGTGGAATACCTCCTTTATCCTGCGCAATATTTCCTCCATGGAAATCCATTCTTCAAATCCCAGCACCGCCAAAATATGCGCCGCCTGGGTATTCTCGGAGAGCCTTAGGTAATCCCAAATGCTGTGGATTTCCTCAATCTCTTCGAATTGATAAATACTGTCAACCCTTGGCGCCTGTTCAGTTTTTGCTTCTTTTTTGAACAGGTTTTTGAGAAAATCAACTATAAACATAAGGGTAATTACGCTAAACATGCTTATATAATTATTGTTTTGATAGTATTTACTCATCATAATTGTTGTAATGTTGTATTTTGATAGTAATTACTAGTAATATTACGTTATTAGACGTTATTTGCGCTATTTTTGAAGTATTTTGCGAACTTTTAAGTGTTTTTGGCGATAATTTAAATGAAAAGTGAGCCTAATTCGAAGGCTATTTTTTTCACTGCGAGTTCGAAATGTATTGCCCGCACTTAAGTGAGTGTTTTTTGAGGCTGTTTTGCCGCCATGCCAAAAATAGTGAGCCTATTTCAAGTCCTGACTTTTACTTCTAAAAAGTTTACGTTATTTTTGAGTGTGTTTTTCTCCAATGATAGACGCATTCCTGAAAAAGTAGGTTATTTTGGTTTGCTCCGCCAACCTTGGCTTGAATAAATGAGTGCTTTTCAAACCGTGGTTTGCCGCATTTATAAAAAATAAGTTATAGCGGGGAAAGGATTTGAACCTTTGACCTTCGGGTTATGAGCCCGACGGGCACTCCTGGCTGCCCCACCCCGCTATTCGAATGTTTAGATATTAACAATCCTTTGCAAAACCTTTAATAATTGTTCCAATCCGCCCTATTTTTTTGATTTCGGCTTTAAACAAAGTATTATAAAAAATAAAGCCAAATACTGCCTCTAAAGTAAAATCGGGGCAAAATTTGGGGGCTATTCCTTGAATGCGGGTGTTTGATATTGGCCTTAACCTAAGCCAAATGTGTCCAAGAATTCGTGTTAATTTATAGTTTGGAGTGACTCCATTTCCTCTTTTAACAGGCTTATCTTCTTTTTGAGCAAAACGACCCTTTTCTTGTTGTCAACCGCTTTTAGGGGCTTCCCAGTTTCCGGGTCCTTGAAATCGTACTCTGCGGCAATTTCAAAAGGCAGAATTGCACTGCCTTCTTTGCCCGTGCTGAAGAATGCGTGCGTGCCCTCAAATTCCATGTCTTTTTCAAGCTTTGTTATGTCCTCCGCGCGCTGTTCAACTATGAGGTTTGCTATCCTTGGCGCCTTGATTTCCCAGGTGTATGAGTACCACCCGGTTTTCGTATTTTTCGTTTTTTGGTAGCAGGCTATTCCGCGATAATGCAGCCTGTTCAAAACCGTCCTTATTTCTGTTATTTTTAAGGGGAGTTTTTTCCCTATTTCTTCATCGGTCACGGGCCTTTTTTTTGTCATACAAATTTTTACGAGTTCGAGCGCGTGCGGCCCCCCGACTGAAACCAAAAACTCCTGAACCAGCAAATAATCATAAATTTTTTTCTTGGGCGTCCTTGGCATATTAATTCAATTCCATTCCAATGTTTTTATAAAAACGAGTTCATCACTTTTTGCGTTCTGCGTATTCCTTTACCTGTTTTCCCCGCTGTGTTGGCTCCACCTCTATTTTTGCCCCGGCAAATTTTTTTCCGAGTTCTGCGCCGGCCTGGACTCGGTCCAGGAATACCGCGAGTGCGGCAATTTCCGAGTGCGGCTGCAGTGTAACGGAGATGTTGTAATCGCTTTTGTCGTAAACTTCCTTCTCGACCTTTTGGGATCCGATAATTACAAAGAGCTTGTCCTTTTTCGCAAGTTCCTTCTCAACCTCCTGCAAAGGCGTTCCATACATAGTCAAATGGACGCTCGTGTATCCTTTTTTTTGGTACTCTGAGAGTTTTTTTCGCCACCCGTCCACGAATTCCACGCCAGCGCCTTTGCCCCAATGGGCGTTCATTTCATCCACGGTTCGCAGTATTTTTTCGTCGGTTTCGCCCATTACATATGTTTTGGAGGCGCCAAATGCCCTTGAGACAAGGCAGCAGTGGCTAGTGACCCTGTAATCGCGCACGTGCCTGTGGCCATACCTAAACACTATAATGTCGCTTGCCATGCTACTTTTTGGGGTCGAGCACTTTTTATTATTTGTTTACATCAAATTGCTTATGGTGGGGCAATGATCGACATTAAACTCGTGCGAGAAAACCCGAAAGCCATTGAGGCCGACCTCAAAAAAAGGGGGGATAAGGAGAAACTCGCATGGCTCAAGGAACTAATTTCTCTTGATGGTGAATATCGCTCGCTTTTGCAGGAAATCGAAGCTATCAGAAAAAAACGCAATGAGCTCACGGCCGAAGTCAAGGAATTGATGGCGTCAAAAAAAGACGCAAAGGCAAAGATACTTGAGGCAAAAGAGTTGCCGGAAAAAATAAAGGAAATGGATAAAGCCCTGCTTTTGCGCAAAGAGCGGATTGATTTTTACCTAATGCGCCTCCCGAATGTTTTGCACAAATCAGTGCCGATTGGGAAGGACGATTCACAGAACGTCATGGTAAAAGAGGTCGGCAAAAAGGTTTCGCAAAAAAACATGCCTCCCCACGGGGAACTGCTTGAGAAGAACGGCTGGGCCGATTTTGGGCGCGCGGCAAAGGTCGCGGGAACGGGGTTTTATTTCCTAAAGGGCGATTTTGCCCTCCTTGATTTTGCCCTCCAAAGGTTTGCAATCGACAAGCTCATGGCCAAAGGATATACCCTAATTGCCCCTCCTTTGATCATGAACCGCGAGGCATACGAAGGGGTGACGGATCTCGCCGATTTTGAGAATGTAATGTATAAAATCGAGGGGGAGGATTCCTATTTGATAGCGACCTCGGAACATCCGATGGCCGCCATGTATAGGGATGAGATTTTTGCGGAAGAGGATTTGCCGTTAAAACTCGCAGGGGTAAGTCCGTGCTTTAGGCGCGAGATTGGCGCACACGGGGTTGACACGCGTGGCATTTTCAGGGTGCACCAGTTCAACAAGGTGGAGCAATTCATCTACTGCCGGCCAGAGGACTCGTGGGGTTTCCACGAGGAACTGCTCAAAAATGCTGAGGAAATTTTTTCGGACCTTGGGCTTGCCTATAGGGTTGTCAATATTTGCACAGGGGACATTGGGGTTGTCGCGGCAAAGAAATATGACCTGGAGGTTTGGATGCCGCGCGAGGAAAAATACCGCGAGGTCGTCTCGAATTCGAATTGCACCTCTTACCAGGCTGTGCGTTCCAATGTGAAGTTGCGCAAAAAGGACGGTTCCAAGGAATATGTGCACACGCTGAACAGCACTGCAATCGCGACCTCGAGGGCGCTGCGCGCGATTCTTGAAACCCATTACGCTAACGGGGCGCTCAAGATTCCAAAGGCCCTTTGGCCTTACATGAACGGAGTTAAGGAGATTTTACCCAATGAAAAATGATTTATCCAGTAGCAAGAATTCTGTTTTTTTTGTGATTGGAATAATTTATTTTTTGATTTTTATTGTAGCTTCGCTCTTTTTTCAGGAATTCATTGTTTGGGTTTTGGCTTTTGGAATTTTGTTTTTTGGTCTTTTTCTTGTCTTAAGGATGGCATACAGCAAATCCCCCGCGCCAAAAGTTTCGGACTTTAATGCGGGCGCTTTTGCACAATCGCTTGTGGGCTACAAGTTAGGTTGGTATTCTAAACATTGGAGATTTGCGATTGCTTCAGCAATCCTCATGATCGCCCTCGTGCTTGCAAGCGGGTTTGCTTTCGGCATCGGGATTTTCGCAGTCCTCTTCGGTGTCTTCTTTTTGCAGCAAGTGCGGTCAAAAACCTTACTCGTCACTGATTTGCCGATTTACAAGTTTTCACAAGATGCAGGGGTCACCCAAGGCACTATCAGGCTCCTATACTTTGTGGCGTTTGTGACTATTTTGACTGGGCTTGTGCTCTTATCTTTTGTCGCTAATCTGATTTAGCCAAATTTTTGGCGTTAAATTTTCTTTACTTTTAGTTTGCCATCAGCGTAACCGTAAACGTATTTCGGAACGCTATTGTCAACCTTGTCGTGCCACTCGAAAACTCCGCCCCGCAGGTTCGCGCAGTCAAAGCCTTGCCTTGTGAGGTATTCGGCAACGCCCGCGCTTCTTCCGCCGGTTCTGCACGCAACCAGGATTTTTTTGTTTTTTGGGAGTTCATTGCTCCGTTGGGGTATTTCTTGCATCGGAATCCAATAATCGTGCCCAAGAGGCGAGAAATCCACTTCTTCCTTTTCGCGTACGTCAAGGAGCACCGCCTTTTTTGCTTCCAAAAGCCCTTTGGCCTCCAAGGCCCCTATTTCCTTAGGCATTCGTTAGATTTTGTCCTTGGGAAACGTTAAAAAAACTGTCATAGGCGAATATGTTAGTTAAAACCCACTTCGTGGGCCCGTAGCTCAGCTTGGTAGAGCAGCGGACTTTTAATCCGCGTGTCGTGGGTTCAAATCCCACCGGGCTCGCCTTTTTCTTTCCCTTTCGGGAGAGTTGCGTTAAAAGGAAAGAAAGATGAATAAGAGCACCTAAATAATTGTGACATCCATGTCTGACGAATCCCATGAGGCGGCCGAGAAGGAGCATTGGGCCGACAACATAGCCAAGAAGGTCGTTGAGGAAAAAGGGGGCCTTCCGGAGTACACGATTGCTGCAGGAATTACTCCAAGCGGTGTTGTGCACATAGGCAATTTCCGTGAAATAATCACAGTCGACCTTGTTGGAAGGGGCCTTAGAAAATTGGGCAAGAATGTGCGCTTCATTTATTCTTGGGATGATTACGATGTTTTCAGGAAAATTCCCGCAAATTTTCCGAAAAAGGATTTGCTGGAAAAATATTTGCGCCAGCCAATAGTTGATGTCCCGGACCCGTTTGGCTGCCATAAAAGTTTCGCCGAGCACAACGAAAAAATGGTGGAAGACAAGCTTCCTTTGCTCGGGGTCTCCCCAATATTTCTTCACCAGGCAAAAAAGTACAGGGCGTGCGAGTATGCTAACGGCATGCGCGATGCGCTCAAGAACAAGGGCAAAATAAAGGGGATTTTGGACGAGTGGAGAAAGGACGAACTCGAAGAGTCCTGGAACCCGGTGCGTGTCTTTTGCGAAAAGTGCAACACGGACCGCACCACGATAACCGGCTACAAGCCGGAGTACGAGGTCTCGTATTCGTGTGAGTGCGGCTTTAGCGATAAATTTGATTTGAGAAAGAATGGGATTGCAAAATTGCAGTGGCGTGTGGATTGGCCCATGCGCTGGAATTATGAGAAGGTAAAGTTTGAGCCTTCAGGAAAGGAGCATTCTTCAGAGGGCGGTTCCAACACCACTGCGGCAAAACTAGTAAATGAGGTTTGGGGTTACGATGCGCCGTTCCACGTGATGTACGAGTTCATATCAATCAAGGGCGCCGGCGGGAAAATGTCGAGTTCAAAGGGCAACACAATCGACCTCGCGGAAATGCTTTCCGTTTACGAACCCGCACTCATAAGGTTCTTGTTTGTGCGCACAATGCCGTCAAAGAGCTTTGAGATTTCCTTTGATGGCGACGTCATAACCTTGTATGACGCATTCGACCGGCTCGAGCGCGTTTACTTTGGCGCAGAATCGGTTTCTGAAAATGCCCTTGAACAGCAAAAAAGAATCTATGAGCTAAGCGCGGTAGAGGTTCCCAAGGCGCTGCCTTTTCAGCCCGGCCTTAGGCACATTACAACGGTTTTGCAGTTGAATCTTTTGGACGAGAAAAAGACTTTTGATTATTTCAAGCACGAAGCAAAAACCGCGTTTGACAAAAACCGCCTCCGCACGAGAATTGCGTGTGCAAAAAACTGGCTCGCGCAATATGCCCCCGAACAATTCCTCTTCGCAGTTCAAGAGTCCCCCTCGGATGCCGCGCTCTCGCTCGCGCCTTCGCACAAGGCCGCGCTTTCCGACTTTGCCAATTCCGCCAAGGATTCGGATTCAGAGGATGTGCTCGCCGAAAAGTTCAGGGCGTCCGCAGAAAAGAATGGCCTTTCAATGAAAGACCTCTTCACAGCCGCCTACCTGCTTTTGCTCAATAAGGACCGCGGCCCCAAGCTCTTCCAGGTTCTAAAAAACGTCGGCATAGCGAAGTTTAGGGCTCTTGCAAAAGAATCTCTTGGGGAAAAAGCAGAATAGTTTGTGAATTGGCACCGGCAAACACCTGTTTGGAAAAGTTCATCAGTTTCCTAGCTCTTATTTATTTTAATGGATTTGAACCCTGATCTTTCGGAGCTCACAGGCACTCTCATTGGCGATGGCTGCCTTTCGAAATTCTTCAGCCGGTCGGAGAATAGAATCAGAAAAGTAATAGCGTTCACCGGCAATTTGGATGAATTCGATTATTATTCCGCTTTTGTTCAACCGGCGTTCCAAAAATATTTTGGGGTGACGGGGAGACTGTATACAAGGGACAACAACTCCACTCGTTTTGACGTTAAGTCCGTTCGGGCCTTCGAATTCTTTTCCGGTTTAGGTATTCCTGTAGGCAAAAAATCCCATTCTGTTTACATTCCCAAGCAAATTTTCAAAAACCGCGATTTGCTCATCCCCTGCCTTAGAGGCATTTGGGACAGTGACGGTTCAATTTACAGGCGATATTCAAAGGCTTATTCAAAACACTCGAAGCATTACTCGAATTTGAATTCCATGTCTTTTAAGAGTTGTTCTAGAAGATTGGCTCGGGAGGTTCATCGCGGATTGGAAATTGCAGGCATTAGGCCGAATAGAGTTGTTGATTGCGGTGATTCTTCAAGGTTTTATATCACGCGCCAAAGCGAAGTTCGGAAGTTTTTGGAATTGATCGGTTTTCGCAATTCTCATCATTTGAGGCGATTGGAACGGCTCTCCCTCTCCCCGATAGGTATTTAAACTTCATTCAAGGAAGTTTTTTTTAAGTGGGCCCGTAGCTCAGCTTGGTAGAGCACCTGATTCTTCAAAGTTGCGTGCTTGAAGGAGGTGAGGCTCTTAAGGTCTTAGGTCTTGAGATCTACC
>JANLHD010000084.1 GCA_024653865.1 archaeon
CATCAGAAAAATGAGGGCAACCAACCACTCGGAAGATTTGCATCCAATAGAAATCACCTCAAAAGGATTCAAGGTAAAAAAAGTCGACAAAGAATACGACGTATAAGTTCAGATTTTGCGGTCAATAACATACTGCGCAAATTCGCCCAAAAGTTTCTTTGCCGAAGAATCAGTGAGAAGCGAATCAAGTCGGCTCCAGCTTTTCTTCACAATCCTTGCCGCATAATCTGCGGCAAACTCCATGGCGCCGGTTTCCTCGATTAGCCCGATTGCCTCCAAGATCTCTTCCTTTGAATTATCCTGCTTGGCCAGAATCGCCGAAAGCCTCTTCCTTTTGTTATCCGGAAGCAAAGGCAAGGCATGAATTACCATGAGGGTCCTTTTCCCCTCGTTGATGTCGTCGCCGAGTGCCTTTCCCCAACTTTTGCTCGGCCGCAGGTTTAAAATGTCGTCTTGGATCTGGAAGGCAATTCCAACGCTCGTTCCAAAATCGCCAAGCGCGGCCTGCTGCACAGCGGAACCTGTGCCGATAATCGAACCGAACTTGAGCGCCATCCGCGCCAACGAACCGGTTTTATAAGAGCACATTTGGAGATACTCCTTTTCCGAAACATTCTTGTTGCCCCTGTGCCAATGAATGTCCATTGCCTGCCCCATGGAAAGCTGCAACATTTCCTGTGAATAAACATCGTAAAGCCTTGCCTTGGTTGAATCCTTCAGTTCCTTTGAATTGAACACGAGGGCAAGCGGCAAATAATACATGGCGTTTGCAGCATTCACGGCAACGTCCACGCCGAAAATAAGGTGGGTGGATTTTTTTCCCCTCCGAAGGCTTGAATTGTCCTCGACATCGTCCACCATTATGGTGCCATTGTGCACGAGCTCGGGAATTATGCAGAACTTTTGGGCGTCACGTTTTTTACCGCCAACGGCCTCGCACGCAAGAAGCATGAGGCCCGGCCGCCATCTTTTTCCGCCCCTGTCGAGAAAATCCCAAATGGGGTCGGCGATTGCCGCCTGCGCGGCATCAACATCCAATTCAAAGGACGGCTTTCCCAGGGTTGACGACAGCCATTTTTTTGACAGCTTGCGGGGGAAAAAGTTCTCAATCTCCCTGTTCACGAGCCCCGCTGACTCGGAGAGGTACTCGTTTATATTCAACCAAAACCACTCTTATTTTTTTTCTTTATGAAAAAATAATAAATCCCGAAAACAACCAAAACGAAAATCACGAACAATATGAACAAAACTCCGAGAACCGCAATGCCCGCAATGAGAAGGTTGGTCGTGTTCCACTCTATCGGGGGAAGCGAAGAGAGAAGAGAGTTGAAGCTCAGCAATGAGGAGAGGCGAACGGATGAGATGCCTGTTTCGGAAGAAAGAAGAATCGGCGGCGAGACATAAAAATTCATTATGTTAGAGGCAATCAAAAGGTTTGCCTCCTCCTTTGTGAGGCGCCTTTCCAGAGAATATACTATTTCAACCCCCCTCCCTTTCGGGAGCAAAACATCTTCGAACGCAATTATGGGGTCTGATTGCACAATAGTGAAAGGCAGAGGCGACGTAATTTCGTTCGTGCTTGCTACAAGTTTTTTTGGCACAACCTCAAGGACCACGAGCGAATAATTCGAGTCCGAAGTGTTCGTGAAACCGACAACCACATTCGCCTGGTAATACGTTACTCCGTTATTTTGCACCTCGAGTATTTCTATGCGCCTCGAAGGCTCGAGTTCCTGTATCAGTTCAGTTGCCTCTTTGGAGACGCCGGAATCAAGGCCCGCCGCACCCAAAAAAATGTCCAATTGGTTTTGATTGTAAATATAATTGGCGGAGCGATACCTCGAGAACGAAACCGCGCCAAGCGCGGAAGAATACAATGCCTTTGCCTTCAGCGCGTGCTGGGATGACAATTCAAAATAATAACCCTGCGCGAAGAGCTCCTTGGCGTATGAATAATTGGAATCGGCATAAATCAAAAGTGCATTGGCATCCGCCGCAATATTTTTTTCCTGCAATTCGCCGAAGTAGGCAATTGCCGCGGCCCTCGCAGCATCCGCGCCGGAAATATTTGTTTTTGCCTCCTCACGGGCAAAAAAATCGTTCTTGAAAGTGTACAATCCCCTATCCTCGGCTTCGTTTCCTGCAAAATCGCTCGCCTTCACGACCACGTTGAACCTGCCATTGTCAAACACAATCGTGTTCCAGTCATAAACGTAAGCGCCTGATTGCTCCACAAGCTCGTCGACGAGCACCAGCTCGCCGTCTTTTTCAAGGAAAAGCTTTACGCTGCTAATGCCCGAAGGGTTGGTCCCAGAATCCGATACATTCACCCGAAATTCCACTACTTCGGTAAGTTCCTGGGTGATCGGAGGCGAGAGAATTTCAACCACCGGAAAAGTCGTATCGTAGTGGAAAACTTCCTCGAAGTAACACTCGTCAAAATCGTCGTCAATTGCGGTGAAATAAACCTTGTACTCACCGTTAATCTGCCCCGCGAGCGGCAACTCCGCCGACAGGGTTTTGACATTCGATTCCTCGTCCACAAGCGTGGTTTCCTGTGCGTTCGGGTTGACGACAAAAACAGAGCCCTTCTTGAACTCAAGGTCGGACGACAAATCAACTTTCATTGCAGAGGAAGTAAAATCCGCCTCGATTGAAACGTCCAAATCGCAAAAGGAAGGCGCCCTGACGGAAGCGATTGAACTCTCAGGGCTTATATTGTCCGCGTGATCAACAGCCTGAAGCTTGTAGTGGTACCTATACCCCTCAACCACGGTTTCATCATGGAAAGTTGTTTCGGTTAGAGCATCCCCGATTAGTTTCGCGACGGGGTCACGAACCCTAAACTCGCGCGAAACGCCGCCGTCTTTCACAAAACGCAAATTGCTCCTGTAAAGATTGTAATGGGCAACTCCCGCGAGCGTGTCTTCGGAAACGCCCCAAGTTATTATGATTGAACCGTCCGCCTGAGAAATAGCCTCCGGATTGCCCGGCCGTGTGGGGCCGTTGTTGTCGACCTTAATGTTATAGTGGGTAGTATCACTCCATCCGGAATCCGCCTTCGCGCGCACGTGCAAATAATACTCACCGTCAAGCTTCGACCCAAGGTCGATTTCGTCTGCCTCCGCGACAGAAACAATTATCGACCCACCGCCGGTGGTGAGCGGCTCAGTGGAAGTGGAGCCATCCAAGACATAGGCAAACTCCGTGGCACCCGACATTGAAAAAGAAACTTCCACTACTCTGGCACTGCTCCACTCGCCCTGCGGGTGCGTTGTGCTTGTGACAGTTGGCGATGCGGAAAAAATAAACGCCGAAAAAAACAGAAGTGCAAAAACCATGCACAATTTATTGAAACGCAAAAACAAACAACCCCGAAAATAGATTGAACGGAAACAAATTAAAAGAGAAGCCAAAACCCCAATTAATGGGTTTCCAAAAAAAACTAGTGCCTAATTCTTCCGCCGTCCACAACAAGGCTCTGCCCGTTGATTTTTTCGCTTTGAGCGAGAAAAACCACGGCATCCGCTATATCCTTTGGCTCCGCGAGCACGCCCAGGGGGGTTTGCTCCACAAAACTGCGTTTCCTGTCCTCGGAAACATTCTCAAGCAGGTCCGTTAGCACCGGCCCCGGGGCAACCGCATTGACACGAATGCCAAATTTTGCGAATTCCACGCTCCAGGTTTTTGTAAAGCCGTGCACCGCGGCCTTGGAAGCGCCGTAAATCGAGCCGGAAACACTCGCGTCCAAACCTGCAATGCTCCCGGTGTTCACAATCACGCCCTTGACCTTGTTGTCAATCATCCATTTTCCGACGTGCTTTGCCATGAAAAAAAGCCCCTTTACATTCACCGAAAAAATTTTGTCGAATTCCTTTTCATCGAGCTCCCAGGTCGGGGTTCCGGGCATTGCAGAATAAACCCCCGCATTATTTGCCAGCAAATAAACCGACCCGAATTGTGCCACCGCGGCGCCGAGAATTTTTTTGCAATCATTTTCCTTTGAAACATCGGCCCTAACAACAATGCTTTTTACGCCCAATGCGGAAATTTCTTTTTGCAATTCGTTCATCCCGGCGACACTTGAAGCGGAAACATAATTGAGAACGACATTCATCCCCGCGCGGGCACACTCAATTGCGATAGCCCTTCCAATGCCGCGCGATGCGCCGGTAACTATTGCTGTTTTTCCTTTCAGGGAAATCATTGTAATCAACATATAGCAGGCAGGAAATGTTCAAAAAGGCTTTTAATCTGCAAAAACGTTCCCCTATTATGCCAAACCCAAGACAGAGGCGCTCGAACCTGCACAAAAGGCAGCTCCGCCACAGGAAACGACAGAAATTGATTGAACCAACACCCCAACAAAAGGAGAAGATTTTCCGGTTCAAAAGAGAAGGGCAGTTCGGAATAGCAATGCGTGACCGCGGAGTGCAGGATAGAACCTTAAAAGACACGAATGACGCACACAACAAAAATTTTAGAAAAATTACCGAAGAACTTTCACGTGCATTCCCTGGAGAAACACTAAACGTGGTTTTGGAAGGAAACGGAGACAGCAGTTTTGGATACGAACTCAACAGAGGGCGGGATGGGACAACCAAAGTCAATGTTATCAGAACCGACATTTCCCCAAGTTCACCTGTGGAACACAATATTTTTCCGGAAGAATTGGCAAAAAAAATCCCGGCAAATTCTGCCCACCTTGTTGTAAGCACTTTCGGCGGCGTTACCTACACAAAGGTTTCACAGGAAAAGGCAATTGCAAACATTATTCACATACTAAAGCCTGGAGGAATCGCGAGCATTGCGACGGCGGAGACGTTTGAATTCACTAGAGGCCGCCAAGTAGATAAATATGATCTCTGGAGAATTGAACAACGGTTCCGAAATATAACAATCAACGAGAAACATATTGGGAAGGGAGAGAAAAAAGTAGTAACAGTACTCGCCATTAGAAAGTTACATTAAAAAACAAAAAATTGGGGTCGGCGGGATTTGAACCCGCTTAAGAAAACATGGAAATAATCCGCTTAGCCAAATCAAAGAGGCTAAAAGCAGGAGTAAGAACCTGCAATTGCCTTTTGTTTCCTTGAAGAAGGGAAACGCAAATGGGTCGGGCGGGATTTGAACCCGCGACACCCCGGTCTTCAGCCGAGTGCTCTCCTAAGCCTGCAGCAAGTAACTTTTTCAGCCCTTAGCCGCATCAGGCTGAGCTACCGACCCATTGTAATGATTTCGGCGGCAATTACTTTTAAAGCCCTTCCTTTCCATCAAAAAATCCGCGGTTTTGCCAAGGCGGCCCGGGAAATAACTTTTGGAACAGAGCATTGCCGCCGCAAAACTCAAACCGCGAGGGGCCCCTCTTTTATGGTGTTCAGAACGAGCATTGTCTCCGTCTTTTCGACAAAATCGTAGGTCTGAATCTTCTTGATGAAAGCATCGAGGGACTTGCGGTTCTTGAACCGCGAAATTACGATCACATCAAACGACCCCGTGACATCATACACTGCCATCACGTTGGGGTGCGTCGCAATCTTTTTCTCCACCTCGAAAAGCTTGCCCTTCGAAACTATCAGCGAAGTAATTGCCTGCAAATCATAACCAAGCTTCTGTGAATCAACCACAACGGAGTAGCCCCTTACAACACCCTCGCTTTCGAGGCGCAAGAGCCTGTGCATTACCGTGGCAACGGAGACCCCTACTTTAACTGCGACCTTTCTCAAGGAGAGGCGCGCATTCTTCTCAAGAACCCCGAGAATCGCCGCGTCTGTTTTATCCAAATCCATAACAAAAACACCTAAAAATACCTAAATATTGAACAAAAACATTAAAAAAACTTGGTAATTGCAACAAATGTTGCATAAAAACCCGATTAAGTATATATTGAACCGCGGAGCAATGTGCCTATTGATTAACTTGGGGGGACGTGATTGGATTCCAAAGAAGCAATGGATGTGGTGAAAAAAGAAAACGTAAGGCTGGTAGAACTTCAATTCTCGGATTTGGACGGCGCAATCAAAAGCGTAACAATCCCATCGCACAAGCTCGAGGAGGCGCTAGATCGGGGAATGTGGTTTGACGGCAGCAGCATACAGGGATTCACAAGGATATTCGAAAGCGACATGTTCCTAAAGCCCGACACCGAGACATTCCAAATAATCCCATGGAGAAGCATGAACGGCCACAAGGCCGCGAGAATTATTTGCGACGTTTACACCCCGGACGGAAAACCATTTGCCGGCGATCCAAGGCACATACTCAAAAAGGCAGTTGAGAAGGCGCGTGAAATGGGCTTTGAGTATTACGTGGGGCCGGAGCTTGAATTCTTCCTCTTCCAAACCAGGGATGGAAAAATAGAGGCGGCACCCCACGACGTGGGCGGCTACTTCGATTTTGCCCCGCGCGATTTGGCATCGGACGTGAGAAAGGACATAATATTTTCTCTCGAACAACTAGGCCTTGAGGTCGAGGCATCACACCACGAGGTCGCCTTCGGCCAGCATGAAATAGACTTCAAGTACGGGGAGGCCGTGAGAACAGCTGACAACGTGCTGACATTCAAGTACGCGGTGAAGGCGATTGCCCAAAGCCACGGGCTTTACGCGAGCTTCATGCCAAAGCCAATATTCGGGATAAACGGCTCGGGAATGCACGTGCACCAAAGCCTTTTCAAAAACAAAAAAAATATTTTTTACGAAGCGGGGGACAAATACAGGCTCAGTGAAACCGCCAAACAGTTTATTGCGGGGCAGCTTTTGCACGCAAAAGGCCTTGCCGCAATCGTCGCGCCAACGGTCAACTCCTACAAGAGGCTTGTTCCAGGATATGAGGCGCCGGTTTACATTAGCTGGGGGCAAACAAACAGAAGCGCACTCATAAGGATACCACGCTACTCGGCCGGCCGCGAGAGCGCAACGCGCGCGGAACTGCGCTGCCCCGACCCGAGCGCAAATCCATACCTGGCATTCGCCGCAATGCTATCGGCCGGGCTTGACGGAATCCGAAAAAGGCTCGCGCCGCCGGAACCTATCGAGGAGAGCCTCTACGAATTTAGCGAGGAAAAAATCTCCAAACTTGGGATAGAAATGCTTCCCGGAAGCCTCATTGAATCCGTGAAGGAACTCGAAAAAGACGACGTGCTAAAAGAAGCATTGGGAAGGCACGCGTACGAAAAATATGTTTGCGCAAAAAAAGAGGAGTGGGACGAATACAGAATCAGGGTAACTGACTGGGAAATCGGAAGATATTTGGAGAAGATTTAGCACAAGAAAAAAATAAGCGAGCCCGGTGGGATTTGAACCCACGACACCCTGGTCGCCCC
>JANLHD010000032.1 GCA_024653865.1 archaeon
GCTTGTTTCCTTGAACATAAAAGGCGTTGTATACAACGCGATATTTAAGGGTTCGATAACTGCAAGACCTTGAAACTGTCAAGGATTGTACACAACTAAAGCCTTAAATATCGGTATCTGCCTTAATGTTGATAGCCAAAAGTGCAGGGGACTTGCATATTTAGGGTTTCTTCTCCCTGGGGCGCCTTTTTTTTCAATTTGGTTTATTTCATTTTTTCGAGCGGCTTCACCAATTTTTCAATTTTAGGGTCGCCGCTTAATTCGCCCCTCACGAGTATTGGTGTGGCCAGGGTTTTCATTCTATGGAACCTTTCAATATCTGCTTTTCTGCCATGCCTGAACACCCTTACTGACAAAATTGTTATGTACCTCTTCAAATCAATAAGTTTTGCCCTAATCTCAACGTATTCTCGAAATGTTGCCCGCCTGTTTTCGCTTGCAATTTGGGTGAATTTCTCAATAAGCCATTCGGCGGTGCCTTGACTTCTGTCAAAATTTCTTGCATGGGACTGCGATTTTAATTTGAGGTGGATTTTTTGCGCCCGTTCGAATCTTTCCCTCTTTTTGGCCGGCATAAAAACCACAACGGCTGCCAAAAATAAATACCTTTGGTGTCCCGAAGGGCGGCATTTAAAAAATAGGTTCGCGGGACAAAAAAATGCCCCGCCGAAGATTCTACTTCTTCTTCACGTACATGGCGTAAGCCACATAGAGCGCCGACAATCCCACGAGGACGTAGATTATCTGGGCGAGCGGGTCGAATGACCCAAAGATTGCCTCAACTAGGTTAAGGTTGAGCAATCCAACCAATCCCCAGTTGATTCCTCCAATTATGACGAGGATACCTGCTATTAGTTCCACTGGATCTTTATTTGCCAAAGTTTACACCTCCCAAAAAATTTTTTTGGGTTCTAAGCGACTAACAATTTTCCACTATATAAACTTTTGGAAATTCGGCTTTTTCGACACTTGCAGAAATAGTTGATTTTTCTGAAATATTAAAAAATCTGAAATCTTGAAAAATAAATCCTGGAAAATATTTCGCCGAAAAACTTGTAGTGTTATTATAGAATAGTCAGAAAACTAAATTTTTTGAAACTTCGTCCAAGTCAGGTTCTTTTATAATTAAACTTCCTGTCGTACTCTTTATGTTTTCCCCATTCTAGAATAATACTTACAACAGTCACTTCTTCCCTGCCGACAGAATAAAGCAAACGCCACGCATTCGGAAGGTTATATTTCCAGCAATTATCAATGCCATACTTTTTCAAGTACTCCTTTGGAATTTGTCTCTTCGGGATTTGAATGCCACAAAAAGCATTCTCCTCAATATCCTTAAAAGCCCTCTCCAAAAATTCAAAAAGCTTCTTATCCTCAGTAGTTGAATTTTGGAGTCCTTCAAAAGCCTTTTTGACCTTTTCATCCGCAAACACTATTTTGCAGGGAAGTTTCATTTGGAAGGCCTCCAAGCCAAGTCCTTCCTGCTAATGTATTTCTTAACGAGAGCAGGATTCCAAATCCAAGCAATATGCCCTTCACGGTCAACCCCTATTTTGCCAGAATCCATGAGATAATCAAAAATCACCTGATAGGTTTGATACATTGTCTTTCTGGGAAGATTCTCCCACAAACTACGCTTCTTGAACTCGCCGCTGTTCTCCTTAATAAAACTCTCAACCATAAGAACAGTATCCAAACGAGGATAATGTAAAATCTGCGCCTGCCCAGAAACCATGAAAAACCACCAATTAAATTTGTTATATACTTTTATATAACAAGTATTTTTAACTGTTTACTTTTGGGCTCCCATAATAACTGTGGCAACCAGAATTTATTTTTCTTTAGAATCTATAGTAAATATGAAAATCTCGCCGAAAAAGACTTCAGTTCCACTTGTTGATTATCGGGTAAACCCTGCCGGCGCCGAAGGAACGCTCCGTCACCCGAATAATCGGCGGCGCCTGTTTTCTTTTGAATTGCGCCGCATCAACCATTGCCTTGGTTTTTTCCGAAAGCTGCTTGTTGTGTCCCTCTTCCTTTAGCATTTTCACGCTGTAATTTTTTTCGACAATAAGGTCCACTATGGGCGAAACTTTTTCGTAATCAAACGGGTCCTTTTGCTTTGGCGCAAGCTCCGCCGAGGGCGCCTTTGAAAAAATCTTTTCCGAAATCGCGTTCCCGAGCCTTGCGCTGGCGTATTTTGCGAGGCGGTAAACGTTCTGCTTGCTGATGTCGCCTATTACCTCAAGCCCGCCTGTCATGTCCCCATAAAGCGTGCAATACCCGAGGGCAATTTCGGTCTTGTTTCCCGTGCCAATAAGGAGCCTTTCCTCGGAATTCGAAAGCCCCATCAATGCCGCCATTCGAAGCCTCGGCTGGAGATTTTCAAGCGCGGTCCCCTTGAGCTTTGCCTTGAGGTTTTTCGAAAAATCCTTTTCAAACCCCTCGAATTGCGCGTTCATGTCCCACTCCCTGAACTCGATTCCGAGTTTTTTCGCGAGCTCCTTTGCATCGGCAGCGCTTTGGGGCGAATTGTTTTTTCCCGGAAGCGCAACCCCTAGCACGTTCTTTTTTCCAAGCGCCTCAACCGCAATGCATGCGCAAAGGCTGCTGTCGATTCCGCCGCTAAGCCCAATTACCGCCTTGCCAAACCCGCTTTTCTGGGCGTAATCCTTCAGGCTGAACACAAGCGCATTGTACACTTCCTCGTCATAGGAAAATTTGGGGATATCCACGTGGCTTTTTGAGTTAAGATCCGCCACAACCATCTCTTCAGTGAACCTTCCCGCAAGGCCGACTAGTTGACCGCGCTCGTTGAACGCCATGCTCTGGCCGTCAAATACCAAAATATCGTTCCCATTGTCCTGGCACCCAACCTTATTCACAAATACCACGGAGCAACCGTTGCGCGTGTGCCCCGAGAAGAGCTCCATTCTTTGCGCAAAGCGCCCGAAATGGAAGGGTGATGCTGATATGTTCACGATTATTTCCGCGCCCTTGTCAAGCAGCGCCCTAATGGGCTTTAGGCTGTAATTCTTGTCCCAAAGGTCCTCGCAAATCGTTACCCCGAATTTTTTTCCCTTCAAATAAAAAATATTTGACTCGTGCGTGAAGGAAAAGTAGCGCTTTTCGTCAAAAACATTGTAAGTGGGCAAAAGCTTTTTGCTCTGCACCCCCACTTTTGTGCCGTTTGTAATGACCATTGCGGAATTGTACTTTTTTACCGAGCCATCCTCAGAAATGTTCGCCTTGTTAAAATCAACAAACCCAATCACCGCGGTAAGCCCCTTGCACTCGAGTGCGATTGTGTCGAGCTTTTTTTTCTGCTCCTCCAAAAAAGCCTCCTCAAAGAGCAAATCAGAAGCCGGGTACCCGCTCAGGCACATTTCGGGGAAAACCACCATATCGGCGCCTTCCTTGCGCGCCTTTTTTATGTATAAGATTATCTTTTGGGTGTTTGCTTCCAAATCCCCGGCTATGGTATCAATTTGGGCCATTGCAACTTTCATGGACAGATAAATAAGGGGAAATTCTTAAACAACTTTGCGGCAAAAAGCGGAAAAAATGGCAAAAACAGGGTTTTTTTCACTTCTTCCCGCGGTCTTTTAGATAATTCTGAATTGTTCCCCTCCTGCCCCTGCCTTTTTCGCTTAGTTCCTCAGGCTCAATCAGATATTTGCGCAATTCGTGGTTCGCAATAGTATAGGCAAATTTATTGACCTCCCCTTCCGCCCTAAGGTTAGTGAAATGCTTCCAAAAGGCGGTTTTGAGCAGTTCTGAAGCCCTTTTTACCCCGACTTTTGTTTTGATGAACGAAGAATCCGGGTGTGCGAGCAATTCCAATCCCCCTTTGCCCATAATGCACCCAATATGTTCTGGCAAGGGGCTGTACCCCAGTTCCGCAAGCTTAACCATTATTCTCACTGTTTCCGCGTTAAAGCCGGTGCCCGTACCTATGAGCATATGGTTCGAGAGCCTTTCCTCCTTGAGTGGGTGATTAAAAATTTCAACCGCCCTCTCGCCTTCAACCACCAACTTCGGCTTTGCAAGAGGGATTCCGTGGCTTTCAAGCTCTTTTCGAACATCGTGGTAGCGCATGACCTCGGCTTCGCCAAGTGGATGGGGAACAGGCCTTCTCATCCGAGATATCTGGTTTTTTCCAAATCCCCCGGGCTGTTTTTGCCGCTTTCTTCGCATGCAAAAATCAAGTCTTCAATAATTAATAATCCTTTCCCATTGTTTTGTTGTTTTGTTTTTTTTTGAATTAAAGAAAACTTTTCCTTGCCATTATTTAACATTTAACAATGTTTCCCAATCCAAATTATTGAATTCTCATTAATGGTGGAACATTGGTTGTCTGCATAGTTGCATTGATTGTTTTCGGTTTTTTCAGCCTTTTCAGCGCAACCCACCGCCCGCTCTTCAAGGAAGCGGTTTCGTGCGTTTTGCGCAAAGCCACTTTGAGGCCATGCAACACCGGGCTTGACAAGCGCTTTCGCATGATTGTTTCAATGAAACTAATGAAACACAATGAAGCAATCGGAAAATTCGTGAACAAAAACTTCGAGGCAATTTCAAGCCTTTTCATGATAATTTTTGTCCTAAGCATTGTCTTCACCGGAATCGGATTGTACAATGTTTGGGCATACGGCAACTGCAATGGCCCCAATAGCAGCGAACTGTGCCTTTTGAACCCAGAAACATATTCCGGCACAAACCCGCTCTCATGGCTCTTTCCACCCTCGCCCGAGCAGGTGAAGCTTGTTTCCTTCGAGAACCTTCCCTTGCGCGGCAACCCGAATGCGCCGATTGCAATTATTGAAGTCGGGTGCTTTAGCTGCCCCTTCACAAAGGCAACAGAGCCGCTCGTGGACGAGGTGTTCGAAAAATACGGCGAGGACGTAAAATTGTACTTCAAGTACTTCCCGCTTCCGCGGCACACTTATTCGCAGGAGTCAAGCGAGGCTGCAGAGTGCGCGCGTGACCAGGGAAAATTCTGGGAGTACAAGGGGCTTTTGTTCACGCGCCAGCTCGAGTGCATAGAGCAGCCAACAACCGGTGAACTGCACACGCTCCACATAGATTTTGCGCAGGAGCTTGGGCTTGATGTGGAGGAGTTTTCTGTCTGCATGGGTTCGGGAAAATATTCAAATTACGTCGAGGCGCAAAAGCAGGAAAGCATTGACGCAGGAATCTACGGAACCCCGACCTTCTACATCAACGGAAAAGTATTGGTGGCGCCCAAAACAATCGAAGAGTTCTCCGCGGTAATTGACCCTTTGCTTTTCGAAAACTAAAGTTTCGCTTTTTTATTCAATCGTATTCCGCGGGAATTTGCTTTAATGCAGTCCCGCCTAATTTTCTCAATTCAGCCCTTAACAAAATGAGCCGCGCATTCATGTTGGCTAATCCGTTACCTGTGTAATGGGCAATTGCGTCCTGGAAGATTCTATCCGGGGGGGCTGTGAATGAATATTCGAAATCGACTTCCTCTTGCCTAATTGATGCCCTTGTTTTTGCATCCAATTTTGGCGGAGTTTCAAAAAAACGAATTCTTTCGGCTTGGCTTTGCGCCAACTCTAATTGTATTGCTTCGATTTCCTGCAATAAGTAAGCTATTTTTCTTTTTCTTTCTTTAGGATTTGCGCCCAGGAACTTATTGATTCTTTTCATCTGATAAGCATCAGATTCCTCTAGGGTAAAATTCGGTTTTGATTCAAGAAAACGGGCG